>DAOLDO010000115.1:0-11258 GCA_035327325.1 Chloroflexaceae bacterium
TCGGCGGCGCGGCCGCCCTGTTCCTCGCCGCCCTCGCCGGCATGCTGCTCTTCCTCGCCAACAGCTTCGTCGCGGAGATCAACCCCGACGCCACGCCGCCCCCCGTCGCGGCCGTCTCCACGCCCGACCCCCGCGAGCAGGACGAGCCCACCCCGCCGGCGGTCGTCATCCCCACCGGCCTCGTGCCGGCCATCGAGATCCCCACCGGCCTCGTGCCGACCATCGAGATCCCCGACGTCGCCGCCACCGTCGCCGTCGTCCAGGCGACCACAAACGCGACCATCGCCGAGGCCCAGGCCACCGCCCAGGCCGCCTTCGGCGGCGCTCCGCGGTCCGGCCCCTCACTCGGCACGCCACTGATCGAGTTCGGCCAGGAGGGCACGGGCGACGGCTTCCTCGCCGACCCCCGCGGCGTCGCCGTAGGCCCCGACGGGGCGATCTACGTGGCCGACTACAGCACCAGGCGCGTCCAGCGCTTCTCGCCCGAGGGCCGCTTCGAGCGCAGCTTCTTCGTCGAGGACGACCGCCCCATCCTCGCCCTCGCCGCCGACCGGCAGGGCCGCGTCCTCGTCGTCCAGAACTTCCAGGTGAGCGTCTTCGACGGCGCCACCGGCGCGCCGCTCGCCACCTTCGCCGACGGCCAGGGCCGCGGCTTCGAGGACCTGGCGGTCCTCGGCGACGGCACCATGGTGGCAATCCCCTGGGCCAGCCGCGACCTGGTGCGCCTCAGCGCCGACGGCGTCGAGACGGGGCGCATCCCCGACCTCCTCGCCCTCGCCGACAGCACGATACCGCCCCAGGCCATCGCCGCCGACGGCCTCGGCGCCCTCTATATCCTCGGCGACGGCGGGCGGACGGTCTACAGCTTCGGACCCGACGGGGCGTACAGGGACAGGTTCAGCGTGCCCGACGGCAACCCCTTCGGCGAGCTCGCCGTGGACGGCCGTGGCCGCGTCTACGTGACCGGCTTCTTCCGGGGCGTGCGGGTCTTCGAGGCCGACGGCCGGAGCGTCGGCTTGATCGAGCTGCCGGGCAGCGCCTTCGCCCTCAGCTTCGACGAGCGGGGCGACCTCTACGCCGCCACCAACGGCCCGCGCATCGTCAAGGTGCGACCCTGAGGCCGCGGCCCCTCACCCGCCCGGCCCGCCCCAGGTGATGCGCAGCTCGCTCCACTCCTTCTCGACCACGGCGACGGCCCTGACGCCGCCGGCCCGCTCATCGCGCGGGGTGAGGGTGATCGCCGGGTGGCCCCAGGTGCGCCCCGGGTGGGCCTCGGCGCCGCGCAGCAGCACGAAGCCGCACGGCCGCGCCGACACGGCCTCCCACACCGTGCCGCGCCGCTCGAGGGCGAGCGAGAGCATCACGCCGGGCAGCACGGTGACGGGGACGACGATGCGCCCCCCGGGGGCCAGCTGCTCGCGCCAGGCCGGCAGCAGGTCCCAGGCGCCCGCCGTGACGATGATCCGGTCGAAGGGCGCGGCGTCGGGCGCGCCGAGGGCCCCATCGGCCTGACGCACCTCGACCCCCTGACAGCCCGCGGCGGCCAGGTTGGCCCGCGCCGCGGCCACCAGGTCGGCGTCAATATCAAGGCTGACCACCCGGCCCTCGCGCCCGACGATAGAGGCGATCAGGGCCGCGTTGTAGCCGGTGCCGGCGCCCACCTCGAGCACCCTGTGGCCGGGCATCAGGCCGAGCTGGTTGAGCATGATCGCCATCATCGCCGGCTGCGACGACGAGCTGAGCCACTCGTCGCCCGCGCGCTTCACGGCGACGGCCTGATCGGCGTAGATCTGCTCGAGGGGGTGGCCCGGCAGGAAGTGGTGGCGGGCCACGGCGCCAAAAGCCTCGGCGATCGCGCGGTCGCCCAGCAGCCCCTCGTGGCCGAGGCGCTCGACCAGGGCCCGGTGGAGCCGTCGCGCCAGCTCGGGGTCGAAGGGCTGCGTCTGCTCAGACATAAAGAACTCCTTCCGCTGCCCCCCGAGTGTAGCACGGCTCGTGCCCGGAATCGGCGGCGCCCGGCGGAACTGCCCCGCCGGGCGCCCAGATCCCCCCGCTGGAACCTCCGGCTCACCCGCCCACGGCCCGGGCGAGGCCGAGGTCCATCAGCCCTTCCTCGAGCAGCTCGGCCATGGCCGGCGCGTCAATCGCGAACACCACGGTGGCGTTGTGGGGCGCGCGGGCCGCGGCCTCGCGCAGGGCCGTCTCGTAGTCGAAGCCAGGCGCGCCGACGTAGGCCGCCAGCTGCTCGACGCCGCTGAACCCCAGGGCCAGGCTGGCCTGGTGCTCGGGCGTGGTGGCCACGATCGTCTGGCCCCTGGTCAGCTCGCCCTCGGTGACCACCCGCACCGTCGCCGGCATGGCCATGCCCAGGTCCGGGCGGAGGGCGTAGATCGCCGCGGCGGCGTCGGGCACGGCCACGCCCCCGGCGGCGCGGCTGACCGCCTGCATGTAGCCGTCGAGGATGCCCGCGAGCAGCCGGCCCGCCGCGCCGCACTCGAGCTCCAGCCGCCGGGCCATCAGCGGGCCGAGGCGCAGATCCTGGAAGGCGTCGCGGCTGACCAGCTCGACCCGCATGTGGCTCTCGAGCACGACGGCGAGGGCGTGAGGGTCGGCGAAGGCGTTGAACTCGGCCGCCGGGGTGACGTTGCCGGCCCCGCGCGAGCCGGCCAGGGCCACCAGGCGCACGCCGGCCAGGTCGTCGGGGTAGGCCTGCGCCGCGCGGGCCACGTTGGTCAGGGGGCCGAGGGCCAGGATGGTCAGGCCGGGGTGGGCGCGGGCCGCCGCGGCGATCGCCCCCGGCGCGCCCCAGGGCAGCAGGTCGAGGGCCTGGGCCCGCTGGTGGCCCCACAGCCCGTCGGGGCCGTGGGCCAGGGCCCCCGCCCCTGTGCGCAGGTAGACGAGGGGGCCCGAGGCGCCCACCGTCACGGGGGCGTCGCAGTCGAGGGCCTCGAGCACGGTCAGGAGGTTGGCGGTGGTGTTCTGGATGCTGCTGTTGCCGAAGACACTGCTCAGGCCCACTACCTCGGCCTCGGGCCGGCGCAGCAGCCACGCCAGGGCGATCGCGTCGTCGCACCCCGTGTCGGTGTCCACAAAGACCGGCATACGGCCCGGGGCGCCGTTAGCGTGACCGCTCATCGCTGCCTCCCTGACGAACGCACGAATCAGTAGCCCGCTGGATGGTCACAGCGTAGCGCGCCCCGATGGGTGTCCGCTGACAGGGGGCGCCTTTCAATCTAACAACTCTTTTATCCGCCCACGGCCCTGCTGACCTGGCCGGCCTCGACCATGGAGCGGGTGCCGCCGGCCACCTCGGGCGGCATGGTGCGCAGGACCTCGGCGAGCGAGCCCAGGTCGCCGACGGTGTCCACGCTGAACCAGGGCGGCAGCCGGTGGACGGCGTGCCCGCGCCCGGCGGCGAGCAGGCCGTCGAGCGCCGCGCCGGGGGCGGGCATCGCGCCGAGCAGCCCGGCCGCGGCGGGGCGCAGCCCGATCAGGTACCAGCTGGCCCGGTCCGACGGGCCGACCACCAGCTCGGCCTCGCCAGCCAGGTGGGTCGCGGCGTCGCGCAGGCGCCAGGGCGGCAGGTGGGGAAGGTTGCCGCCGAGCACGAGGGCCGGCCCGCCCTCGGCCAGCCCGTCGGCCAGGGCAGCGGCCACGGCCGCGGCGCCCGCGGTCGGGGCGGGCACGGCCTCGGTGTCGGGGGGCAGCGCCGCGAGCAGCGCCCTGGGCGCGCCCGGGTTGTAGCGCACGGCAACGCGCGCGCCGGGCAGCCGGCGGGCCACGGCGACCGTGTCGCCCAGCAGGCGCCCGTACAGCGCCCACGCCGACGCCCCGAGCTGGCCGACCAGGTTGGGGCTGGGCCCGTCGGCGAGGATGATGAGCGAAACAGTCATCGCAGTTCCCCCGGCAGCCCGCGGCGACAGAGCCCGGCTTGCTTCCTTCCCACCTGCCAATCCTGAGCACCTACGTATGGCCAATTATATACCCGTCGTCTGTATAGGCAATGTGCGCGGCGATGAGCGAATTGTCACGCGCCGCGGCCCGCGCCCCGCCCCGGGCCGGTCGCGTGACTGAGCAACAGTTTCTGGGAGAAAAGAGATCGCCACCAAAGGTTGTAGCGCTTTTACCTAGTGCCTCTCGGCGCAAACTTATACTGACCCTTGGTAGCACCAACCCTTGGGCCGTTCAGAGAGGAGGCATCCGAATGGATGTGCGCACGGCAGCAGAGAGCGCCTCAGGCGTCGCCGATCAGTCGCCCCAGGTGACGATCGACGGCAACGAGGCGGTGGCGAATATCGCATACATGGCCAGCGAGGTGGTCGCGATCTACCCGATCACGCCCTCGACCCCGATGGGCGAGTCGGCCGACGCCTTCGCGGCGACTGGCCGCCCCAACCTCTGGGGCACCGTCCCCACCGTCTACGAGATGCAGTCCGAGGGCGGCGCCGCCGGCGCCCTCCACGGCGCCATGCAGACCGGGGCCCTCACCACTACCTTCACCGCGTCCCAGGGCCTGCTGCTGATGATCCCCAATATGTACAAGATCGCCGGCGAGCTAACGCCCACGGTCTTCCATATTGCCGCCCGCTCTCTCGCCGCCCAGGGCCTCTCGATCTTCGGCGACCACTCCGACGTCATGGCCACCCGCGCCACCGGCTGGGCCCTGCTCTCCTCCGGCTCGGTCCAGGAGGCCCAGGACCTCGCCCTGGTCGCCCACGCCGCCACCCTCGCGGCCCGCGTCCCCTTCCTGCACTTCTTCGACGGCTACCGCACCTCCCACGAGGTGGCCAAGATCGCCCCCCTCGACCAGGCCGTGATCCGGGCCATGATTGACGACGACCTGGTGCGCGCCCACAGGGCCAGGGCCCTCTCGCCCGAGCGCCCCGTGATTCGCGGCACCGCCCAGAACCCCGACGTCTACTTCCAGGCCCGCGAGTCGGTCAACCCCTTCTACGAGGCCTGTCCCGGCATCGTCCAGGGGGCGATGGACCGGCTCTTCGCCCTGACCGGCCGCCGCTACAACCTCTTCGACTACAGCGGCGCCCCCGACGCCGAGCGCGTGATCGTGGTCATGGGCTCGGGCGGCGAGGCCGCCGCCGAGACGGCCGCCTACCTGGCCGCCCGCGGCGAGAAGGTCGGCGTGCTGCGCGTGCGCCTCTACCGCCCCTTCGCCGCCGACGCCTTCGTCGCCGCCCTGCCCCGCACCACTCGCGCCATCGCCGTGCTCGACCGCTGCAAAGAGCCCGGCAGCGCCGGCGAGCCCCTCTTCCTCGACGTGGTCTCGGCCGTCTACAATGTCGCCGCCAGCTTCGCCCAGCCCCCCACGATCATCGGCGGCCGCTACGGCCTCTCCTCCAAGGAGTTCACGCCGGGCATGGTCAAGGCGATCTTCGACGAGCTGGCCCGCCCCGAGCCGCGCCGCCGCTTCACCATCGGCATCACCGACGACGTGAGCGGCACCAGCCTCAGCTACGACCCGTCCCTCGGCGTCGAGCCCGCGAGCACCGTGCGCTGCGTCTTCTGGGGCCTCGGCGCCGACGGTACGGTGGGCGCCAACAAGAACTCGATCAAGATCATCGGCGAGGAGACGCCCAACTACGCCCAGGGCTACTTCGTCTACGACTCGAAGAAGTCGGGCTCGTACACCATCTCGCACCTGCGCTTCGGCCCCGAGCCGATCCGCGCCCCCTACCTGATCGGCGAGGGCCAGGCCCACTTCGTCGCCTGCCACCAGTTCAGCTTCCTCGAGCGCATTGACGTGCTGCGCTACGCCAGTCCCGGCGGGGTCTTCCTGCTCAACAGCCCCTACGGCCCCGACGAGGTCTGGGCCCAGCTGCCCACCGAGGTGAGGGCCGCGATCAGGGCCAAGGGCCTGCACCTCTGGGTCATTGACGCCACCAACGTCGCCGTCGCCGTCGGCATGCGCGGCCGCATCAACACGGTGATGCAGACCTGCTTCTTCGCCATCTCCGGCATCCTCCCCCGCGACGAGGCCATCGCCGAGATCAAGCGCAGCATCAAGAAGACCTACGGCAAGCGCGGCGACGCCGTGGTCAAGCAGAACTTCATGGCCGTTGACCAGACCCTCGACCGGCTCTTCGAGGTGCCCATCCCGGCCGTCGAGCCCGCCATGAACGGCGCCCACCTGCGCCCGCCCGTCTCCCCCGACGCCCCGCCCTTCGTGCGCGACGTGCTCGGCCAGATGATCGCCCTGCGCGGCGACGAGCTGCCCGTCAGCCAGCTGCCTTTCGACGGCACCTACCCCACCGGCACCTCGCGCTACGAGAAGCGCAACATCGCCCTCGAGATCCCGGTCTGGGAGCCGGATATCTGCATCCAGTGCAACAAGTGCGCCTTTGTCTGCCCCCACGCCGTGATCCGCCCCAAGGTCTACCCGGCCGAGGCCCTGGCCGGCGCCCCCGCCGGCTTCAAGAGCGTTGACGCGCGCTACAAGGAGCTGCCGGGCCAGAAGTACACCCTCCAGGTCGCCCCCGAGGACTGCACCGGCTGCGCCCTCTGCATCGAGGCCTGCCCGGTGAAGGACAAGCGGCAGACCGGCCGCAAGGCGATCAACATGGCCCCCCAGGCGCCCCTGCGCCTGCCCGAGGCCGTCAACTGGGAGTTCTTCACCGGCCTGCCCGAGATTGACCGCACCAAGCTGCACTTCGGCAGCATCAAGAACTCGCAGCTGCTCATGCCGCTCTTCGAGTTCTCGGGCGCCTGCTCGGGCTGCGGCGAGACGCCCTACATCAAGCTGGTCAGCCAGCTCTACGGCGACCGCTCGGTGATCGCCAACGCCACTGGCTGCTCGTCAATCTACGGCGGAAACCTGCCCACCACCCCCTACACGGTGAACAAAGAGGGCCGCGGTCCCGCCTGGGCCAACTCGCTCTTCGAGGACAACGCCGAGTTCGGCCTGGGCATGCGCCTGACCATTGACAAGCAGACCGAGTACGCCCGCGAGCTGCTCGCCCGCCTGGCCGGCAGTCTCGGCGCCGACCTGGCCCAGGCCCTGCTCTCAGCCGACCAGGGCGACGACGCGGGGATCGCCGCCCAGCGCGAGCGCGTCGCCCTGCTCGTGGCCCAGGTCGAGGCCCTGATCGCCCGCGGCGGCCCCGACGTCGCAGCCCTGAAGGACCTGCGCTCCCTGGCCGACCTGCTGGTCAGGCGCAGCGTCTGGATCGTCGGCGGCGACGGCTGGGCCTACGACATCGGCTACGGCGGCCTCGACCACGTGCTCGCCTCGGGGCGCAACGTCAACATCCTCGTGCTCGACACCGAGGTCTACTCGAACACCGGCGGCCAGGCCAGCAAGTCCACGCCCCTGGGCGCCGTGGCCAAGTTCGCCGCCCAGGGCAAAGGGACGGCCAAGAAGGACCTCGGCCTGATCGCGATGTCCTACGGCAACGTCTATGTCGCCCGCGTGGCCATGGGCTACGACGACGTGCAGACCCTGCGCGCCATCCAGGAGGCCGAGGCCTACGACGGGCCCTCGCTGGTGATCGCCTACAGCCACTGCATCGCCCACGGCATTGACATGCGCAAGGGCCTCGACCAGCAGAAGCTGGCCGTCCAGTCCGGCATGTGGACGCTCTACCGCTACAACCCGGCCCTGGCGGGCGAGGGCAAGAACCCCCTCACCATTGACAGCAAGCCGCCCACCGTCAGCCCCGAGCAGTACATCGCCGGCGAGGGCCGCTTCCAGATGCTGGCCCGCAGCGACCCCCAGCGCTCCGAGGAGCTGATGGCCGAGGCCAGGCGCAGCAACGCCGAGCACTACCACCGCCTCCAGCAGATGGTGAGGCCCGAGGAGTAAGACCTGGGAACCGGGCATACGGGCGCCCACGCCGGGGCGCCCCAACCTCCGCGTAAGGAGCTACCCACAATGCTAGACCTGACCACGCAGTATCTCGGGCTCACCCTGAAGACGCCGATCGTCGCCTCGGCCTCGCCCCTCTCGCAGCGGGCCGAGCTGGTCCAGCGCCTCGAGGAGGCGGGCGTCGCGGCCGTGGTAATGTACTCGCTCTTCGAGGAGCAGATCATCCACCAGAGCCTCGAGATCGACCACCTGCTCAGCCAGGGCGCCGAGAGCTTCGCCGAGGCCCTGAGCTACCTGCCCGACACCGGGCGCTACAGCGTCGGCCCCGAGCGCTACCTCGAGCAGCTGAGCCGGCTCAAGGCGTCCGTCGGCATCCCGGTGATCGGCAGCCTCAACGGCGTCTCGCCGGGCGGCTGGGTCCACTACGCCAAGCTGATGGAGGAGGCCGGCGCCGACGCCGTCGAGCTCAACATCTACTACATCCCGACCGACCCGAACATCACCAGCGCCGAGCTCGAGCAGACCTACGTCGAGCTGGTGCGGGCGGTGCGGGCCGAGGTGGGCGTGCCCCTGGCGGTGAAGCTGAGCCCCTACTTCACGGCCTTCCCCAACCTGGCCTGGCGCCTGATGGAGGCGGGAGCCAACGGCCTGGTGCTCTTCAACCGCTTCTACCAGCCCGACATTGACCTCGAGACCCTCGAGGTGGTGCCGAACCTGCGCCTGAGCACCTCGGACGAGCTGCGGCTGCCGCTGCGGACCGTGGCCCTGCTCTACGGGCGCGTGCCGGCCGACTTCGCGATCAGCGGGGGCGTGCACACGGCCCACGACGTGCTCAAGAGCATGATGGCCGGCGCCAGGGTGGCCTGCATGGCCTCGGCCCTGCTCCAGGGCGACGCCCCGGCCCACGTGCGCGACGTGGTGGCCGACCTCAGGGCCTGGATGGAGGAGCACGAGTACGAGTCGATCATGCAGATGCAGGGCAGCATGAGCCAGCGCCACGTCGCCGAGCCGGCCGCCTTCGAGCGGGCCAACTACATGAAGGTCCTCGGCTCATTTCGCCTGAGCGACGGCGCCGCCGCCCACTCCGCCCTGACCGGCGGCATGCTCTACCCCTTCCTCAGCACGCCCGTCGAGGACGACTAGGGACAGGGCCCCGTCAAGATAAGGCCGTCACGCGCCGGGGAGGGGGTGGCCCTCCCCGCCGCGATTCTCGTCGCGTCCGGGCCCGGGGAATGCGATATAATATTCACAAACTACGGCACGGCATGATCGCCTGCAAGCTGGGAAGGAGCGACCGATGGCGGGCAGGACGGAGACATTGATGGAGCCGGGCCAAATCATGAGCGACTCCGGCGCGGACACCTTTCGCGGCGAGCTGCTGAGCGCCCACGCGGTGCGCTGCCGCGACCTCTGGCTGGCCCACGCGACGGTCTACAGCGACGGCGCCGCCGAGATCGAGATCCGCTGCAGCCTGAACCAGGCCCGCAAGCGCTGGGACGCCGAGATCTACTACTACTCGTTCGAGCGCGCCGTGCAGGCCCTGCGCGAGTACGAGGAGACCGGCAACATCCCCGAGGGCGAGTAGCGCCCCCGCCCGGCGCACGCCCGGTGGCCGGTGCGCCTGCCGCCGGCGTCCTGGGCGCGTTATGCCTTGCCGTACACGGGCACATGGGCGCCGCTGATGATCCGGGCGTCGGGGCCGACGAGGAAGAGGACGACCCGGGCGATCGCCTCGGGGGCGACCCACTTGCTGAAGTCGGCGCCGGGGCTGCCCTCGCGGTTGGCGGGCGTATCAATCGTGCTCGGCAGGATGCTGTTGACCGTGATCTCATGCTCGCGCAGCTCGGCGGCCAGGGCCTCGGTGAGCTGGAGCACGGCGCGCTTGGCGGCGGCGTAGGCGGCGAGCCTCGCGCCGGGCTGGGTGGCGGTGCGCGTGCCGACGTTGACGATGGCGCCGCCGCCCCTGGCGATCATGTGGGGCGTGGCGGCCGCGCACGAGATCACCGCCGTCTTGAGGTTGAGGTCGAGCTGCTCCTGCCAGATCGCCCAGCCGGCCTCGTGGACGGGCTTGCCGCCGCCGAAGCCGCCGGCGACGTTGACCAGGATATCTACGCCGCCGTGCTGCTCGGCGACGCGGGCGTAGGCCGCGCCCGCGGCCGCCTCGTCGGTCAGGTCGAGGGGCTCGCCGCCGAGGGGAGCCTCGGGGCCGAGGCCGAGGCGCTCGCGCAGGGCGTCGAGCTCGCCGGTCCTGCGGTGGGGCACCACCACGCGGGCCCCCGCGTCGAGCAGGGCCCGCACCACGGCGCCGCCGAGGGCGCCCGTCCCGCCGGTCACCACAGCCACCTTGCCGCTCAGGCTCATCGCCGCCTCCCGCTGCTGGGGGGCCCGCGCACGCCGGGGCCCGCTCCGGACATGGTACCGCAAGGGGGGCGCAGAGTCACGCGGCGCCGGACATCGCGTGCCGGCGCCGCTGGGGAGTCTGGGGTGGGCCGGCGGCCTACTGGGCCAGCAGGTCGAAGTGGGGGTGGCTATCGTCGCCGCCGAGGCGCCTGATGGCGCGCTGCATGGCGCGCACCGTGCCCTCGCCGAGCCAGAAGGTCAGGGCTGAGCCGACCACGAGGCCGAGGGCGCTGCCGAAGGCGGCGCCTGAGGCGAAGAGGATGAAGCGTTTACGACGGGACGCGGCTTTGCGTCGCGGGGTTGCTCTACTCATAACATCCTCACTGGACGACGACGACGGGCGGCACTTTGCTCCAGAGGCGCTCGAGGCGGTAGTAGTCGCGCTGGAGGGGGCTGAAGATATGGACGACGATGTCGGCGTAGTCGAGCACGATCCAGCCCGTCTCGGGGGTGCCCTCGATGCGCGGGTTCAGCCCGAACTCCTGGCCGATCTTCGCGTCAACATGCTCGACAATCGCCTTGATCTGGCGCTCGTTGTCCGCCGAGCAGATCACAAAATAGTCGGCGATGGTGCTCTGGGAGCGAATATCGAGCAGCACGATCTCGTGGGCCTGCTTGTCCTCTGCCAGATCGACGATCCGCCGGGCGAGAGTTCCTGTCTCGATGGTCCTTACTCCTCACTCTAGCGCGTACGACACCAGATGTGTACCGAGAATCCTATCACAGTTGGTGCCAGATGTAAACTCTTATTTTCTTCACCTGGCCCCGCGGGGCCGGGGGGGCCGCGGGGTGCTCCACGGCCCGGCTAGCGCTTGCGGCGCATCAGGATGATCCCGGCCACGATCAGCAGGAGCGGGAAGATCAGGGACATGTCGATCCCGAACTGCTCGAGAAAGACCAGGCCGCCGATGCCGATCAGGATCACGCCAAGGGTGTTCCAGTTGCGGGCGCGGCGGGGCGCCGGGGACTGGGAAGGGGCGGGGGAGTCGGCCGGGGGGAGATTCAGGGTGGGCGTGCGGGCGGGCGAGGGGGGCGTGGG
>DAOLDO010000116.1:0-11254 GCA_035327325.1 Chloroflexaceae bacterium
GCGGGGGGGGCGCTGGCACAGGGGGCGCCGGCGGCCAGGGGCGCGGCCCCGATCCAGCTCAGGGCGGCGACCTTCAACCCGGCCCTCGGCGAGAGCGCCGCGGCGCCCCTCGCGCTGACCAGGCGGGCGCCGGTGGCCACGGGCGCGGGCTACTACCTGCTCCAGTTCGCCGGCCCCGTCGAGCAGAGCTGGAAGGACCAGCTGGCGGCCGCGGGGGTCGAGTTCCTCGACTACATCCCCGACTACGCCTTCAAGGTGCGCATGGCGCCCGCCACGGCCGCCCAGGCGCGCCAGCTCGGCAACGTGAGCTACGTGGGCCTGTGGCACCCCTTCTACTCGATTGACCCGACCGTCGGCGCGGGCCCGCAGCTCCTGCGGGTGCGGGTCGAGCGGGGCGGCGACGATGCGGCGGTGGCGGGGGCGGTGGCGGCGGCGGGCGCCCAGCTGCTCGGCGTGGATAACGGCCACCTGCTCGTCGCGGCCGACGGGGCCCAGCTCAACCGCTTCGCCCAGGCCCTCGACCTGGCCTGGGTCGAGCCGTACGTGCTGAACGAGACCCACAACGAGTACGGCGGCGCCGCGATCATCAAGGGCGGGGTCGCCAACAGCCGCGGCTACGACGGCTCGACCCAGATCGCCGCGGTCGCCGACACCGGCATCGGCGGCGGCACGGCGGCCACGGCCCACCCCGACATTCCCGGCAGCCGTGTCGCCGCCGTGCAGAACTTCCCCGGCGTCACCGACAACTGCTTCCAGACGATCTACGACGACGGCGCGATTGACGTTGACAGCGGCCACGGCACCCACGTGGCGGGCTCGGTGCTTAGCGACGGCGGCCCGAACGGCGAGGGCAAGGGCGTGGCCCCGGCGGCGCGGCTGGTCTTCCAGGCCACCGAGAACTACGTGGTCACCTCGAACTTCTGCAAGACCTTCGGGGGGCTGCAGAACGGGTACTACCTGACCGGCCTCAACAACCTGTACGCCATGTTCGGGCAGGCCCGCAGCGCCGGCGCCCGCATCCACGCCAACTCCTGGGGCGCCGCGGTGGCCGGGGCCTACAACGCCAACAGCGTCACCACCGACCAGTTCATCTGGGACAACAAGGACTTCACGATCACCTTCTCCGCCGGCAACTCGGGGGCCGACGCCAACGCCGACGGCGTGGTGGACAACGACTCGATCGGCGCGCCGGCCACGGCCAAGAATGTGATCACGATCGGCGCCAGCGAGAACGACCGCCTGGGCAACTACCAGTGCGACATGGGCCTGTCCTACACCTCGCGCGACAGCGCCTACCAGAGCGGGCAGACGTGCGGCAGCATGGGCGGCCAGAACTTCCTGGGCACGCCGCGGCAGCGCTGGGGCTTCACGGCCAACCCGATCGCCGACGACCTGACGGCGGGCAACGCCAACCAGATGGCCGCCTTCTCGTCGCGCGGCCCCACCGACGACGGCCGGATCAAGCCAGACGTGGTCGCCCCCGGCACATGGGTGCTCTCGACCTACTCGGGCCAGTACCAGGAGGGCTACGGCACCACGGTCAACCCGCGCAACAACGCGTTCCAGTCGGACGGCTGGGGCATGCCGCCGAGCAGCCAGTACAAGTACTTCGGCGGCACCTCGATGTCGAACCCGATCGCCGCCGGCGCGGCGACGGTTGTGCGCGACTTCTACCAGAAGGCGTACAGCCACAGCGCCAGCGCGGCCCTGGTCAAGGCGACCCTGATCAACTCGGCCGTGGACCTGCTGGACGAGAACAACGACGGCGCGAACGACAACGACTTCCCCATCCCCAACGTCCACGAGGGCTGGGGCCTGGTCAACCTCGACGCGGCCACGGACGGCACGGCCCTGTACAGCGAGGGCGCGGGCCTGGGAACCAACGGCACGGCCAGCGCGACCTACACCGCCGTCGGCAACGGCAAGCCGCTCAAGATTACCCTGGTCTGGAGCGACTACCCCTCGACCACATCGGCCTCGGTCAACCTGGTCAACAACCTGAACCTGACCGTCAGCGGCCCAGGCGGCGTGCTCTTCCGGGGCAACGTCTTCAGCGGGGGCTGGTCGGTCACGGGCGGCACGGCCGACGCGCGCAACAACGTCGAGAACGTCTACATCCAGAGCCCGACCGCGGGCGCCAGCTACACCGTGACCGTGACGGGCGCGAACGTGCCCCAGGGCCCCCAGCCCTACGCCCTGGTGGTGAGCGGCGCGGAGGCGGCCCCGGCGCCCCAGCCCCCGACCGCCCCCTCGGGCCTCGCGGCCACGGCCATGTCGAGCAGCCAGATCAACCTGACCTGGGCTGAGATCAGCTCCAACGAGGACGGCTTCAAGATCGAGCGCTGCCAGGGCGCCGGCTGCAGCAGCTTCAGCCAGATCGCGACCGTGGGGGCCAATCTGACCAGCTACAGCAACACGGGCCTCGCGGCGGGCACCAGCTACAGCTACCGCGTGCGGGCCTACAACGCGGGCGGCGACTCGGCCTACAGCAACACCGCCAGCGCCACCACCACCCAGGCCGCGGGCACGACCCCCGCCGCGCCGAGCGGTCTGGCGGCCACCGCCGTGTCGAACAGCCAGATCAACCTGAGCTGGACGGACAACAGCTCCAACGAGGACGGCTTCCGCATCGAGCGCTGCCAGGGCAACAACTGCACGTCCTTCGCCGAGATCGCCACCGTCGGCGCCGGCGTGAGGACCTACAACAACACGGGGCTGAGCCGCAACACCACCTACCGCTACAGGGTGCGGGCCTACAACACGACGGGCAACTCGGCCTACTCGAACATCGCGAGCGCGAAGACGCCGCGCTAGCCCGAGGCTCCTCCGTCTCTGCAGGGGGCCGCCCCTGCCACCCCCGTTCGTCCGCGAGGGGGCCGCCGCCGGCCCCCTCGCGCTCCCCCGCGCGAGGGCTGCGCCCTTCGAACCCAAAAAGCGCCGCCTCTGCCAGCCCGCCAGGCTGTGCGGTCATGCCCCGTGGGCGCTGCCGTTCAGGGCGCCCCGGCCGGCGCGAGCTCCCGGCTGCCGCCAGGCCGTGTGCCAGCTATCCGGCCATGCTACCAACCCGCGCCAACGCGTGCACCGATCCTTAAGGACTGAGGCATGGCGGCAGGGGCGGAAACGCCGGCAGCGCCTCCAAATTGGGGGTCGAGGGGGCAGCGCCCCCCGCGGTGGGGGCGTGGGGGCCTGGCGGCAGGCCCCCACAAACATGGGGTCGTAGGGGAAGCCCCTACAGCAGCCCCAGCGTCTCCTCGAACCCGAGCATCAGGTTCATGCTCTGCACCGCCTGCCCCGAGGCCCCTTTGAGCAGGTTGTCCAGGGCCGACACGATGATATACCGCCCCGCCTCGACCTCCACCGGCTGCAGGCCCATGGCCAGGTACATCGTGCTCTGCACGTGGCGCAGCTCGGGCAGGCGCCCCTCGGGCAGCAGGCGCAGGAAGGGCTCGCCGGCGTAGACCTCGTAGGCGGCCCTGACCTCCTCGGGGGCGGTGCCGGGGCGCAGCGTGACGTAGATCGTCGAGAGGATGCCCCGGAAGACCGGCAGCAGGTGGGGCGAGAAGATGATGTGCAGCCCCGTCTCCTGCTCCATCTCGCCGAGGTGGCGGTGGGCGCGCCCGATGTTGTAGGCGCTGAAGGTCTCGTGGGCCTCGCCGAAGTGGGTCTTCAGGGCGAGCGAGCGGCCGGCGCCCGAGACGCCCGACTTGCTGTCCACGATCACGGTGCGGTCGGCGAGCAGGCCGGCCCGCTCGAGCGGCCAGAGGGGCAGGATGGCCGTCAGGGGATAGCAGCCCGTGTTGGCCACCAGGTGGGCCCGGCGGATCGCCTCGCGGTGCAGCTCGGGCAGCCCGTAGACCGCCGCGCTCAGCAGCTCGGGCGCGGGGTGGGGCTTGCCGCGCCGCCGCGCGTAGTCGTCGGGGTCGCGCAGGCGGAAGGTGTCCGAGAAGTCCACCACCTTCGCGCCGGCGTCCAGGGCGCCCTGCACGATCGGCACCAGCTCGGGCGCGCCGTGGGGCAGGCAGGTGAAGACCAGGTCCACCCCGCGCGGGTCGGCCGCCTCGACCCCAACCAGGGGCGTGTCGATCATGGTCGGGAAGATGTCGCTCAGCCGCTGGCCCGCCGCCGAGCGCGCCGTCGCGAAGGCGATCTCGACCTCGGGGTGCCGCGCCAGCAGCTTGATCAGCTCGAGCCCCGTGTACCCCGTCGCCCCGTAGATGCCCACCCGCGCCATAGGAACCTCCCGGGCTCGCCGCCCGTCTCGTGTCATCGCTCGCCGCACTGGCGCGCATTATAGGCTATACTGCGCCCCGTGCAGCAGCGACCACGGAGGGATCAATGGCCAGCCGTGTCCTCATCCTCTCGGCCAGCGTCGGCTCGGGGCACAAGTCGGCCGCCGCCGCCGTCGAGCAGGCGTTCGTCGCTCGCGGGGGCGTCGAGGTGCGCAACCAGGACGCCCTGAAGCTCACGTCGCGGCTCTACCAGGTGACGGCTCGCGACGCCTACTTCGCCTTCGTCCGCGAGAACCCCTGGGCCGTCGGCTGGCTCTACGACCAGAACGACGAGCCCTTCAAGCAGGACCAGGGCCTCATGCGCCTGGTTAACATGCTCAACAGCCAGCCCCTCGCCGAGGCGATCGAGGCCTACGACCCGGACATCGCCGTCTGCACCCACTTCATGCCGGCCCTGGTGGTGGCCCAGCTGCTGCAGGAGCGCCGCACCGCCGCCCGCCTCGCCGTCGTCACCACCGACTACGACTTCCAGGGCATGTGGCTCAGCCGCACCTTCAACCGCTACTTCGTGCCCCTGGAGCAGACCAGGGTGCACCTCGCGGCCCTCGGCCTCGACCCGGCGCGCATCACCGTCTCTGGCATCCCCGTCACCGCCGAGCTCGCGGCGCCGCTCGACCTGGCGGCGGTGCGCGAGCGCTACGGCCTGCGCGACGACCTGCCGACGGTCCTGGTCTCGGCGGGGGCCCTCGGCGGCGGGCCCGCGCGCGAGATCGTGGCCCAGATTATGCAGATGGAGACCCCCGTGCAGACGGTGGTGGTCTGCGGGCACAACCAGCTGCTGCGCCGCGAGGTGACGGCCCAGGTGACCGACCGGACCGACCGCTTCCGCGTGCTCGGCTTCACCGGCGAGATGCCCGCCCTGATGCGCGTCGCCTCGGTCTTCGTCGGCAAGCCCGGGGGGCTCACCACGGCCGAGTGCATGGCCGCCGGCCTGCCCATGTGCGTGGTCGCGCCGATCCCCGGCCAGGAGGAGCGCAACAGCGACCACCTGCTCGAGAATGGCGCCGCCGTGCGCTGCCGCGAGAGCACGGTCATCGCCTACAAGCTCGACTGCATCTTCCAGGAGCCGGGGCGCCTCGACGCGATGCGCGCCGCCACGGCCCGCCTCGGCCGCCCCGACGCCGCCCAGGTGGTGGTGGACACGCTGCTGCGCGACAGCGCCAGGCCGGTCGAGCTGAGCAGCGACGAGCGGCGCCAGATCATCGCCGCCGCCCGGGGCGAGCAGCTCGACGCCGCCCTCAGCCCCTACAGCGCCGAGGTGACGCTCTACCACGACGACACCGGCGTGCTGGTCGGCACGATCAGCCTCGCGCAGCTCCAGTTCCTGGTGGACCAGCTCGAGGAGGAGGGCGAGGACGACGACACCTACTACGTTGACGGTCCCACCCTCGACTACCTGGCCGAGCGCGGCGCGGACGACGACCTGCTCGCCACCCTGCGCGAGGCCGTGGCCGGGCGCGGCCAGTCCGAGATTCGCTTTGTGAAGCCTTAGGGAGCCCATGTCCATCCACCTTGACGGCCCATGGCTGAAGGACGAGCACGGACGCACCCTGATCCTGCGCGGCGTCAACCTCGGCGGCTCCAGCAAGGTGCCGGCGACGCCGAACGGGGCGACCTACAACCGCGAGGGGTTCTTCGAGCACCGCGAGGTCTCGTTTGTCGGCCGGCCCTTCCCCCTGGACGAGGCCGACGAGCATTTCGGCCGCCTGCGCGCCTGGGGCCTCACCTTCCTGCGCTTCATCGTCACCTGGGAGGCGGTGGAGCACGCCGGGCCCGAACTCTACGACGAGGCCTACCTCGACTACCTCGAGGCGGTCGTGGCCAAGGCCGGCGAGCACGGCCTGAGCATGTTCATAGACTTCCACCAGGACGTCTGGAGCCGCTTCTCGGGCGGCGACGGCGCCCCCGGCTGGACCTTCGAGGCCGCCGGGCTCGACATCAGGAGCTTCCAGGCCACGGGCGCGGCGATCGTGCACGCCACCCACGGCGACCCCTTCCCGCGCATGATCTGGCCGACCAACGGCTGGAAGCTGGCCGCCGCCACCATGTTCACCCTGTTCTTCGGCGGCGACGACTTCGCCCCCGCGACCCTGGTGGACGGCGAGCCCATCCAGGGCTACTTGCAGCGCCACTACCTGGCCATGGCCCGCCAGGTGGCCGCCCGCCTGGCCCGCTTCCCCCACGTGGTCGGCTACGATGTGATGAACGAGCCGATGCCCGGCTACATCGGCAACCGCGAGCTGCACTGCCCCGCCGGCCCGCTCAGCCAGCAGGAGCGCCCCAGCCCCTTCCAGTCCATGCTGCTCGGCGCCGGCGTCCCGCAGGAGGTCGAGCTGTGGGACTCGTCCATGCGCCCGCGCCGCGTCGGCGCCCGCGTGGTCAACCCCGGCGGGGCGAGCGCCTGGCTGCCCGGCCACGCGTGCGTCTGGCGCCAGAACGGCGTGTGGGACCGCGACGCCGACGGGCGGGCCAGGCTGCTGCGCCCCCACCACTTCAGCTACGTGCGCGGCCGCTTCGTCGAGTTCAGCCGCGACTACTGGCGCCCCTTCTGCAACCGCTTCGCCGCCGCCGTGCGCGAGGCCCACCCCGCCGCCCTGGCCTTCGTCGAGCCGCCCTTCGGCGAGCTGGGGCCCGCCTGGGGGCCCGACGACGCGCCCCGCATCGTCTACGCGCCCCACTGGTACGACCTGATCACCCTCTACACCAAGCGCTACATCCCCGGCGTCGCCGTGGACCTCACCAAGCAGGGCCCGGTCTTCGGCCTCGGCCCCGTGCGGCGCCACTTCAAGGCCGAGCTGCTGGCCCACAGGAGTCACGGCGAGGAGCGCATGGGCGCCCCGACCCTGATCGGCGAGTTCGGCATCCCCTTCGACATGTACAACAAGCGGGCCTTCCGCAGCGGCGACTTCGGCCTGCCCGAGCGGGCCCTCGCCCGCAGCTTCCAGGCCCTCGACGACGCCCTGCTCGGCGGGACGCTCTGGAACTACACCGCCGACAACAGCAACGCCCGCGGCGACCTCTGGAACGACGAGGACCTCTCGCTCTTCAGCCCCGATCAGGGGCGCGACCCCTCGAACCTCAACGCGGGCGGCAGGGCCCTGCGGGCGGCCGTGCGGCCCTACGCCGTGGCCACCGCCGGCGAGCCCCTGCACATGGAGTTCAGCTACCGCAGCAGGCGGCTCGTCTACCGTTTCCGCCACGACCCTGAGGCCAGGGCGCCCACCGAGCTGTTCATCCCGCGGCTCCAGTACCCCCTCGGCTGCCGCGTCACCGTCTCCGACGGGGTCTACGAGCTCGACCTGGAGGCCCAGCGCCTGGTCTACCGCCACGGGGTCGGCCGCCAGGAGCACGAGGTGCGGGTCGAGCCCGCGTGAGTTAGGAGGCGACGATGACGACGCCCACGCGCGACGACGGACAGGAGCTGCGGCTGCTGCGGCTGCTGGCGAGCCGCTACCCGACGATCACGGCGGCCCACATCGAGATGATCAACCTCAGGGCCATCCTGGCCCTGCCCAAGGGCACCGACCACTACATCTCCGACATCCACGGGGCCTACGAGCAGTTCGACCACATCCTGCGCCACGCCTCGGGCGCCGTCAGGCGCAAGATCCTCCAGACCTTCGGCGCGGGCCTGCCGGAGGAGGAGCAGATCGAGCTGGCCATGCTGGTCTACTACCCCGAGCAGCAGCTGCGCCGCTCGCTGGCCGCCTGCCCCGACCCCGAGGCCTGGATGGCGACCATGATCGCGCGCCTGGCCCGCGTCGCCCGCACCTCGGCCCAGAAGTACACCCGCAGCAAGGTGCGCAAGCGCCTGGCCCCCCAGCGGGCCTACATCCTCGAGGAGCTGCTGAGCGAGAGCCAGAGCGACAACGCCCAGAAGGAGCACTACTACCAGGGCATCGTGCGCTCGATCGTCGCCCTGGGCGAGGGCGAGGCCTTCATCGTCACCATGGCCGAGCTGATCCGCAGCCTGGTGGTGGACCGGCTCTACATCCTCGGCGACATCTACGACCGCGGCCCCGCCGCCGAGCGGGTGATGGACCGTCTGATCGCCCACCACTACGTCGCGATCCAGTGGGGCAACCACGACGTGACCTGGATGGGCGCCGCCGCCGGCTGCGAGGCCCTGATCGCCAACGTGGTGCGCCTGGCCCTGCGCTACACGACGATCGAGACCCTGACCGACGGCTACGACATCAGCCTGCGCGGCCTCGCCCGCCTGGCCGAGACGGTCTACGGCGACGACCCCGCCGAGCGCTTCGTGCCCAAGGCCGGCCCCTCGGTCGAAGAGTTTAGCGCCGCGGCGCTCGCCCGCATGCACAAGGCGATCGCGGTGATCCAGCTCAAGCTCGAGGCCCAGATCATCAGGCGCCACCCCGAGTATGAGATGGAGGACCGGCTGCTGCTCGACGCGGTGGACCTGCGCCAGGGCACCCTCACCGTCGGCGGCGTGGAGCACCCCATGCTCGACACGCGCTGGCCCACCCTGGGCGCCGGCGACCGGGCCGCCCTGACCCCCGAGGAGGCCGAGGTGGTCGCCGGCCTGCGCGAGCAGTTCCGGGGCAGCGCCCGCCTCCAGGAGCATATCCGCTTCCTCTACAGCTACGGCGGCATGTTCCAGGTGCAGGACGGCAACCTCAAGTTCCACGGCTGCCTGCCGGTGGACGAGCGGGGCGCGTTCGTGGCCTTCCCCCTCGGCGGCGAGGTGCTGGCGGGGCCGGCCCTGCTGCGCCGCTACGAGCAGATGGCCCGCGAGGCCTTCTTCGGGCACGACCCGGCGGCCCGGCGGGCCGGCCAGGACGCCATGTGGTACCTCTGGTGCGGCCAGCACTCGCCCCTCTTCGGGCGCCAGCGCATGACCACATTCGAGCGCTACGTGCTGGCCGACCCCGCCACCCACGAGGAGCCCAAGGGCCCCTACTACGCCCTGCGCGACGACGAGGGCTTCTGCCGGCGCGTGCTGGCGGCCTTCGGCGGCGACCCCGACGGCGGCCATATCATCAACGGCCACACCCCCGTGAAGGTGCGCAAGGGCGAGCGCCCGCTCCAGGCCGGCGGCCGCATGATCGTGATTGACGGCGGCATGAGCGAGGCCTACCAGCCGGTGACCGGCATCGCCGGCTACACCCTGATCGGCAACTCCCACGAGCTGCTCCTGGCCGCCCACGAGCCCTTCACCGGCGCCGAGGCCATGGTCCGCGAGGGCTACGACCCGACGCCGCTCACCGAGCGGGTGACCACCTACCCGCACCGCCAGCTGATCGAGGACACCGACACCGGCCGCGAGCTCAAGGGCCAGCTCGCCGACCTCGAGAAGCTGGTCGAGGCCTACAGGCGCGGCGTGCTCGTGGAGCGGGGGTGAGGTAGTAGGTAGTAGGTAGTAGGTAGTAGGTAGTAGGTAGTAGGTAGTAGGTGGGGGGTGGGAGGTGGGAGGTGGGAGGTATGGAGCAGTGGATCGAGCGGCGCGAGGTCTTCAGCGGGCCGATCTTCAGGGTCTACACGGGCGAGGCGCGGCTTGACGACGGGCAGACGGCCCGGCGCGACATGGTGGCCCACAGGGGGGGCGTCGGGGTGGTGCCCATCCTCGGCGACCGGGTGCTGCTGGTGCGGCAGTTCCGCATCGTCGCCGGGCGCGAGCTCGAGGAGATCCCCGCCGGCCTGAAGGAGCCGGGCGAGCCCCCGGAGGCCACGGCGGCTCGCGAGCTCGCCGAGGAGCTGGGCTACGCCGCCGGCCGCCTCGTCCACCTGGCCACCTACCGCACCTCGCCCGGCTTCACCGACGAGGAGACGGCCGTCTTCCTGGCCCTCGACCTGGCCCCCGCCGCGGGCACCCCCGACTGGGACGAGCGGCTGCACCCCGTCGAGCTGCCCCTGGCCGAGCTGCCCGCCGCCCTCGCCGCCGGCCGCTTCGAGGACGGCAAGACCATCGTCGGCCTCTACGCGGCCCTGGCCTGGCTCGCGGCCCATCCGTAAAGACGGACCGGTGGGCCGTCTCCCGCACCCAGGGCGGGGGGCACGGGTGCGGCCTCAGCCCTCAGCCCCCAGGCGCGCCATGGGCGCGGCGGGCGCCAGCCGGGCGGCCACGTCGGGCGCGTAGCGCGCCAGGTCCTCGCGCAGGCGCAGCAGGGCCAGGTCCTTCAGCTTGGCCTCGATCATGAGGTCGAAGTCGGGCATGGCCGCGGCGCCGCGCATGAAGGTGATCAGCTCGAAGGGGTTCAGGTAGTCGGCGTGGCCGCTCCAGATTGGCGGCGCCTGCACCCGCTCGACCTTGCCGCTCTTGCGGCTCTTGCGCTCGACGAGGCGCATCTCGGTGCGCGGCGACGAGTAGTGGATCTTTGGGGTGACGCCCGCGGGCCAGGTGCGCAGGCAGGCCGCCAGGGCCTCGTGCTGGTCGAGGCCCGCCCGGCCGAGGCACCAGTGGTGCAGGTAGTCGAAGACCAGGGGCACGCCGGTGCGCTCGTGGATCCACAGCGTGTCGGCCACGCCGTAGCGCGTATCGTCGTTCTCCAGCACCAGGCGGCGCCGCGCCGGCTCGGGCAGCTCGTCCCAGACGCGGGCCCAGCGCTCGCGCCCCGCCGCGGTGTCGCCGTAGACCCCGCCAACGTGGGTGACCACCACGGCCTCGGGCCCGAGGCCCATGGCGTCGAGGATACGGGCCTGGCCCTCGAGGTCGGCCGCGCTCTTGCGCACCAGGTCCTCGTCGGGGCTGTTCAGCAGGATGTACTGCGAGGGGTGGAACGACAGCCGCAGGCCCTGATCCCTGGCCCGGGCGCCGAGGTCGGCCAGCTCGCCGGCGCACTCCTCGATCTGGCGGTGGAACTGAGGGAGGTCGGGGTGGGTCAGGTACGGCGCCAGGTCCGAGCTTATGCGGTACATGCTGATCCCGGCCTCGGCCAGGTAGTCGAAGATCGCGCCGAGGTAGGCCAGGCTGACCCGCAGGTGCGGGCCGCTCTGCCAGCGGCGGG
>DAOLDO010000117.1:0-11058 GCA_035327325.1 Chloroflexaceae bacterium
GCGATCCGGGCCCGGGTGGCGGCGGCCCGCGAGCGCCAGCGGGCCCGCTTCGCCGTGTAGGCCGGGCGGCGGGGCCGCCCGCAGGGGGCGCGAGGCAGGCCGGCGCGATTCCTAGACCAGAGTCTAGGGCCGCGCTGGGCCCTGTGGGATGTCGCCCCGGCCCCGAACTGCCTATCATACCCGCACACCACTTCTCCACGCCGGGCTCAGATCGCTCTCGCCGGCTGAGGCCAGGCAGTTCCACAGATGTGTTGGTGGTGGGGCGCCCCGGCGTGGGCGCCCGCGTCGGGGTACCTTGCGTCCCGACTGACGTCTGTGGCTTCGCTTAGGCCCGCCGCGGCGCGCCGCGAGCGGGTTCGAGGGTGTGCCGATGTCCTGCCTGCCCGAGCCCGCCTACGACCTGCCGCCGTCCTTCGAGGAGGTTGTCGCCCGCCACCAGGGCCATGTCCATGCGATCGCCTACAGCGTGCTGCGCGACTGGCAGGACGCCGAGGACGTGACCCAGGACGTGCTGCTGAAGGTCTACCTGCGCCTCGACGAACTGGCCAACCCGGCGGCCCTGCGCTCGTGGCTGCGCCGGATCACCGTCAACGCCTGCCTCGACCTGCTCAGCTATCGCCGGCGCCGGCCCCCCCTCGTCTCGCTGACTGGCGAGGACGGTCGCGAGGGGGCCATCTGCGCCGAGGCCCTGCGCGCCGGCTCGGCGGAGGACGCGGCCCTGCGCGCCGAGGAGTGGGGCGCCTTCCAGGCCGCCCTGGGCCGCCTCGACCCCCACGCCTACGACGCCCTGCTGCTGCGCGCGCTCCACGGCTACTCGTACGCCGAGATCGCCGAGCTGCGCAATCTGAGCCTGAGCGCGGCCAAGATGCGCGTCTACAGGGCCCGCCAGGCCATCCAGCAGCGGCTGCGGGTCGAGGGCCAGTAGCCCGAGGCGGGGGGCCCGGTCAGAGCAGCCCGAGGCGCCGGGCGCGGGCGATGGCCTGGGTGCGCGTGGCGACGCCCAGCTTGCCGAAGATGCTGTTGACGTGGGACTTGACGGTGCTGACGGCGATCACCAGGGCCTCGGCGATCTCGTTGTTGGTCTGGCCGTCGGCCATCAGGCGCAGCACGTCGAGCTCGCGGGCGCTGAGCGGCTCGGGCAGGGCGGCGGCCGGGGCCTGGGGCGCGCCGGCCTCGGCCTGGTCGGGGAGGGCCGCCTCGCCGAAGGCCACGGGCGCACCAGGCAGGCGGACCGCGGCCTCGAGGGCCGCGAGGATGCGGCGTGCCAGGGCGGGGGCCTCGTCGGAGCCGACGGCCAGGGCCGCCAGGAGCGGCGCCAGGGCTGGCCCCTCCTCGGCGAAGACCTCGACGAAGCCCTCGCGGGCGGCCAGTTCCACGGCCCGCCGCAGCACGGCGAGGGCGGCCTGCTCGCGTCCGGCGCCCGCCAGGGCCTGGGCCTGCACGGCCCGCAGCTTCAGCCGGCTCCAGAGGGGGCCCGCCGCGTCGGCGGCGGCCACCTGGTCCTCGAGGTCGGCGGCGAGGGTGGCCATGGCCGCGGCGTCGCCACGGGCCCTGGCCAGGCGCAGCTGCGCGGGGGTGGCCAGGCAGTGTTCGGCGGCGAAGGCCACGGCGGGAGGGAAGTAGCGGAACTCGGCCGGCTCGGGCCCACCGGCGGCGCGCTCGAGCAGGCCCGCGGCGCCGGTCAGCTCGCCCTGAGCGATCAGGGCCTGGGCTTCGAGGCTGTCGATCACGGCCGAGGCCCAGGCGAGGCCGCGCTGCTGGGCGATGAAGCGGGCCCGCCTGGCGTTGGCCAGGGCCAGGGCGAGCTCGCCCTGGGCCCTGGCGACGCGGGCCTCGACGATCAGCAGGCAGAGGAAGCTGGTGGTGTTGCTCGGCGTGATGCGGGCGCCGGCCTCGGCCAGGGCCGGCAGCGCGCCGGCGAACTCGTGCCGCTCGCGGCAGATGTCTGCCAGGGCCAGGAAGGGCAGGCCCGCCCCGGGCGCCCCCAGGTCGCCGCGCCGGGCGGCGTGGCCGATCATATCGCGGCAGCTGGCGGCCGCCGAGCGGAGCTGGCCTCGCAGGCACTGCACGTAGGCGTAGTCGCTCGCCGCCATGAACGAGATGTAGGGGTAGCCGGCCACGAATCCGCCCACCATCGCCTCCGCGAAGGCCCGCTCGGCCCTGGCCAGGTCGCCCAGGGTCATGTGGGCGTAGCCGAGGTCTTTGGCGACGCGCGTGCGCAGGGCCAGGTTGTCGCCGGTGAGCAGCTGGAGGGCCTCGCCGCCGCTGGCGATCACGGCTGGCGCGTCGCCCCGCAGTGTGGCGAGGCGAGCGCGCACCGCGCAGACCTCGCCGCGCAGGTTGGTGATGTTGCCGATCCCGTCGGCCTCGCCGGCGGCGACCCGGGCCAGGGCGGCATCGGCCAGGGCCAGCCACTCGGCGGCGCCGGCCTGGTCGTAGTCGGCCAGGGCAAGCCAGGCCCGCAGCAGAGCCAGGCGCGGCCGCGCGCGCACCAGGGCGTCGGGGATGGCCGGCAGCCACGAGCGCAGGGTCGCCTCACCCACCCTGGTGGCCATGGCCAGGCCCACGGGCTCGATGATCGCAACCACGTCGTCCACAGCGCCGGCCTTGAGGGCGTGACCCACCGCCAGGGCCACCAGGCCGTGGGCGGCGAACCAGGCCGAGGCCCGGCGGTGCAGGGTCGCCACCTGGTCGGGGGGCGTGCCCGCCACGAGCCTGGCGTGCAGCACCTCGCTGAAGAGGTGGTGGTAGCGGAACCACTGGCGCTCGGCGTCCAGCGGCACCAGGAAGATATTGTCGCGCTCCAGGTCCTCGAGGATCAGGCGGCTGTAGCTGTCCGCCGGGGCCGCTGGCCGCTGCTCGCCCTCGGCCTGCCGCCCGCCTTCCTGCGCCGTCGCCATGCCGACCACGGCGTCGCAGAGGGGGCCTGACAGGCGCTCGAGGATGCTGGTCTGGAGCAGGAACGACTGGGTGTGGGGCGGCAGCTGGGCGTAGACGTCCTCGATCAGGTAGTCTACGATATAGCGGTTGCTGCCGAGCAGCGAGTCGACGAAGGCGGCCTGGTCGGGCCGGTCGCGCAGGGCGGTGGCGGTGAGCTGGAGGCCGGCGGCCCAGCCCTCGGTGCGCTCGATCAGGGCGGCCAGCTGGTCGCGGCCGAGGGGCAGCTCCATGGTCTCGAGCAGGTAGGCGGCCGACTCCTCGTTGGTGAAGCCCAGGTCGGCGGCGCGCAGCTCGGCCAGGTGGCCGCGGGCCCGCAGGCGGGCCAGGGGCAGGGGCGGGTCGGCCCTGGTGGCGATCACCAGGTGGGCCCGCGGCGGCAGGTGGTCAACCATGAAGGCCACGGCCCGGTGGATGGCCGGCTCTCCGATCGAGTGGTAGTCGTCGAGCACGATCACCGTCTCGGCGGGCAGCTCGGCCAGGTCGTTGAGCATATCGGCGATGAAGCCCTCGAACGCCGCGGCCGGGATGTCGGCGGCCAGGCCCACCGGCAGGGGCGTGCCGCCGAGCGAGCGCAGGGCCGCCTGCACGTAGGCCAGCAGCACCCGCAGGTCGTTGTCGGCCCGGTCCAGGGTGAGCCAGGCGACGCGCGGCGGCGTGGCGTCCTCGGGGAGGGTGGCGAGCCAATCGGCGAGCAGGGTCGTCTTGCCGTAGCCGGCGGGGGCCGAGATCAGCACCAGGCGGCGGCGCAGGGCCTCGCGCAGGCGCTCGGCCAGGCGGGCGCGGCGCAGCGTGCCCGGCAGCGGCTCGGGCGGGGTGAGCTTGGTGCGGACGAAGGGCGGGGGGGGCCCCGCCGCGTCACCGCCATTCGTCGGCGTGCGCTGATCGAGCATAGGCTGGCTCTTCGGGTGCGGGTGCCTCTAGTGTACCACGCCCCGCGCCGGCCAAAGGGCTAGGCCCCGAGCAGGGCCGCGACGCCCACGGCGACCAGGCCGCCCGCCACCGAGCTGATCAGGTTGACCAGGTCGTTGTTGAGCCAGGGCCAGCCGCGCACGAAGCTGTTGGGCCGCCCGTCGCGCGCCACGCGGCGCTCCGTCTCGCGGCCGTCTGGGTAGGCGTAGATCGCCTGCACCGTCGCGCCCATCAGGCTGTCGATCAGCGCCCCCGCCACGCCGCCGGCGAGGGCCGCGGCGACCACCCAGGCCGTGCCGCCGGCGGGCGCGCCCTCGGCCACCAGCAGCGCGAAGAGGATGAACCCGATCAGCAGGGCGCCCGCCGCCGACGCCACGGTGCCCAGGGGGCTCACGCCCCCAGAGGTGCCGGGGGCGACCGGGCGGCCGCTGGTGATCAGGCGGGGCCTGTGGGGGCTGAGCACGCCGAGCTCGGTGGCCCAGGTGTTGGCGGTGACTGTGGCCATCAGGCCGGCGAAGGCGGCGAGCAGCGCGGTGGGGCGGCCGGCCAGGGCGTAGGCCACCGCGCAGAGGGCGCCCAGCCCGCCGTTGGCCAGAGCCTGCCACAGGTCACGCCGGCCGCCCTTGGCGAACTTCTCGGCGGCCCTGCGCTCCTTGAGCGACTCTTTGTAGTGCGAGAGGGCGCTACTGCTCACGAAGAAGGCGATCAGGGTCAGCCCCCAGGCCCAGCCGCCGAAGCCGAAAGTGAGGGTTCCGACCAGCACCGCGCCGAGCCAGCCGCTGGTGGTGAGGGAGCGGCGCCAGTAGGCCAGGCCGCCGATGGCGGTGCTGAGGGCGAGCCCGAGGGTGATCTGGGCCATGTCGATCATGGGCGCTGGCGTCCTGCGAGGCAGAAGAAAGCGGGGCGCCGCCTGCGCGACGCCCCGCGATTATACCAGAGCTTGTGGGTCAGGCTGCGGCGGCCCGCTCGCGGGCGCCCGCGTCGCGCAGCTGCGCGGCGATCGCCTTCAGGGCGCTGTCGAGCTCGGCGGCCAGCATCTCGCCCACCTGCTGGGTCGGCACGAAGGCCGCCATCGGGCCCATGATCGGCGCCAGGTCGAGGGCCATGGCCGCCTGGATCTCGGTGCCGTTCACCGCCGGCGTCAGGGTCCAGCGCGTCTCGACCGGCACCGGCGTCCGGACCTTGAAGACGATCTCGCGCGGCTCGGTCCAGGTCAGGTCGCCCTCGCAGCGGATCGTGCCGAAGATGCCGCCAAGGCCCATGTGGGTGACGAGGCGGGCCTTGCGGTTTGCGTCGTCCCGGTTCAGCATCTCGACCTTCTGCATGCGCGGCAGGATGGTCACAATGCGCTTGGGGTCCGAGAGGGCGGCGAAGATCGCCTCGGGCGTCGTGTGCTCCAGGTACGCCCGTCGGGTCACCTTGATCATATCCGTGTCCTCTCTAACCTTGCGCCCGGCAAGCTGTGCATTTGCACAAGTTCCCGCACAACTTTGTCCACGCTTTGCACAAGGTGAGTATACAGCCTTTAACCGTCCGTGTCAACGCTTTTTCCCAGGGAATGTTCGGCAATCTTGTGCAGTGGGTGGCGCGGGGGAAGGCAAGCGGTGGAGCGGGCGGCTGCGCGACCTCTGTGGCCGAGCGTGTGCAAGGGAGGCAACAAGCGTGCCAGAGGCCGCCTCAGCCCACTCTCCCAAGGGGCTTGACAGGGGGAGCCGGCCGTAGTATATTACTAATGCCCATTACTTATGCAGATTACTTGGCCGCGCAACCTGGAGCACCCGATGCCAGCTCAGCCCCGAAAGTCACGCGCGAAGCGCCCCTCGATGTACGACGTGGCCAGGCTGGCCGGCGTCTCGCAGACGACGGTCTCGTTTGTGGTTAACGACGCGCCCAACGCCAACATCCCCGACGAGACGCGCGAGCGCATCTGGGCCGCCGTGCGCGAGCTGGGCTGGCGCCCAAACGCTATGGCGCGCGCCCTGAGCCTGCGCCAGTCCGACACCATCGGCTTTATCTCCGACGAGATCGCCACCTCCTCACACGCCGGGATGATCATCCAGGGCGCCCAGGACGCGGCCTGGGCGCGCGAGAAGATGCTCCTGGTGATCAACACGGGCGGCGCCAGGCGCCTCGAGGAGCGCGCCTTCGAAATGATGCTCGAGCGCCAGGTCGAGGGCCTGATCTACGCGACTATGTACCACCACGCCGTCGAGCTGCCGCCAATCGAGAGCGAGACCCCCCTGGTCCTGCTCGACTGCTTCGCCCCAGGCAGCAGCCTGCCCTCCGTGGTGCCCGACGAGGCCCAGGGCGCCCGCGCCGCCGTCGAGGCCCTGCTCGCCCGCGGCCACCGCCGCATCGGTTTCATCAACAACAGCGACCCCATCCCGGCCCGCGACGGCCGCCTCGCCGGCTACACCCAGGCTCTCGCGTCCGCCGGCATCGCCTACGACCCCGCCCGCGTCCGTGCCGGCCATAGCACCGGGCCCGAGGGCCTGCGCTGCGCCGCCGAGCTGCTGGACCTGCCCGAGCGCCCTACGGCCCTGTTCTGCTTCAGCGACGTGATGGCCATGGGCGCCTACGAGGCGATCAAGAGCCGCGGCCTGCGCATCCCCGATGATGTAGCCGTGGTCGGCTTCGACAACCTCGAGGTGGTCGCCGCCCACCTCTACCCGCCCCTCTCGACGATCGAGCTGCCTCACTATCAGATGGGCGAGTGGGCCGTGAACTACCTGCTCGGTCACGCCGACGTTCCGCTCGACGGCGCGCCCGCCCAGCACCGCATCCCCTGCCGCCTCGTCGAGCGCGCCTCGGCCTGACGCGCAGCCAGGGTTCGCTGAAAGGAGGAGCCAGCGCGTAGGCTCTAGTAGTAATCCGGATTATCGAAAATGCCCGCCTTCCCAACGGAGTTAGCCCACAGCATCGTCAAGGAGACAAGCTATGCTGCGCAGACTGTTCGCCCTGCTGACCCTCGCCGCCGTCCTCGTCGCCTGCGGCGCCCCCGCCGCCTCCAGCCCCACGGCCCCAGCCGTCGAGCCGACGCCCGCCGCGGAGGCCCCCGCCGCCGCCGAAGAGCCCACCGTGGAGCAGCCGACCGTGGCGCCCGTGAGCGGCAACCGCACCACCCTTGGCCTCTGGACCCACTCCGCCGGCAACGCGGGCGAGATGGAGGCCATCACCCAGATGGTCAACGACTTCAACGCCGGCCAGGAGCAGTACGCGATCCAGATCGAAGCCTTCCCCCAGGCCAGCTACAACGACTCGGTCGCCGCCGCCTCGGTGGCCGGCAGCCTGCCCTGCATCATTGACCTTGACGGACCCACCGTGCCCAACTTCGCCTGGTCCGGCTACGTCCAGCCCCTGCCGATTGACGACGCGCTGCTCGGCGAGCTCAGCCCCGCCGCCGTCGGCACCTACAAGGGCGAGGTCTACTCGGTCGGCCAGTTCGACGTGGCCCTGCTGATCTACGGCCGCCGCTCGGTGCTCGAGCAGCACGACATCCGTATCCCGACCCTCGACGAGCCCTGGACCCGGGACGAGTTCATGGCCGCCCTCGACACGCTCAAGGGCTCGGACGAGTTCGAGTACGCCTTCGACCTCAACCCTGGCTACACCGGCGAGTGGTGGTCCTACGCCTACTCGCCCATGCTCCAGAGCTTCGGCGGCGACCTGATCGACCGCGAGACCTTCACCGAGGCCGAGGGCGTGCTCAACGGCCCCGAGGCCATCGCCTGGGGCGAGTGGTTCCAGGGCCTGTTCGCCGACGGCTACGCCAACCCGACCCCCGCCGACGACCAGGGCTTCCTCCAGGGCCGCGTGCCCCTCTGGTACACCGGCAGCTGGTCGGCCAACGACGCGGTCGCGGCCTACGGCGACGACCTGCTCTTCCTGCCCACGGTTGACTTCGGCGCCGGCCCCAAGATCGGCGGCGCCTCCTGGCAGTGGGGCATCAGCTCGGCCTGCGCCAGCCCCGAGGGCGCGTGGCAGTTCATCGAGTACATGCTGCAGCCCGAGCAGGTCGCCCTGATGTCGAACACCACCGGCCTCATCCCCACCACCGAGGCCGCGGCGGCCCTGACCGAGAACTACGCCGAGGGCGGCAAGTACCGCGTCTTCTTCGACATGGCCCAGCGCTTCGCCGTGCTGCGCCCCGAGACACCCGGCTACCTGACGATCTCGAATCAGTTCGAGCAGGCCGGCCTGGCGATCCGCGACGGCGCCGACGTGCAGGACACCCTTGACGACGCCGTGGACGCGATCGAGCAGGACATCCAGGACAACGCCGGCTACGGCTTCGAGGATTAGCACGGTCACAACCGGTTGCGATTGGTAAAGGCTGCGGGGAGGGCCGGGCCCTCCCACGCCCCCTGCCAGCGGAGGTCCAGCTATGACAGCGACCGAGTTTCCGACGGCCGCGGCGCCCCACATGCGCCGCCGCCCGCGCGCCGACCTTGTGCCGGGCATCCTGATGGTCGCGCCCGCGGTCTTCTTCCTGCTGCTCTTCCTGATCGGGCCCTTCCTGCTCGGCATCGGCTTCAGCTTCACCAACCAGCGCCTGATCTCGGCCAACCCCACCGAGTTCGTCGGCGTGCGCAACTACAGCCGCCTGCTGCGCCTCGCCGTCCTGCCCCTCCAACCGCTCGCCGACGAGGCCACCGGTCGGCCCCAGCGCGACGAAGCCGGCAACCTGCAGTACCCGCGCACCCGCGAGTTCACCCGCGACGCGGAGCAGTACCCCCAGTACGCCGGCCTGCGCGAGTGGGTCAGCCTCGACGTCGGCGCGACCCGCTACGTACTGCTCGCCGGCGACCCGGTCTTCCTGCGCTCGCTGCTCAACATTCTCTACTTCGCCGTGGTCGTCGTGCCGGTCCAGTCGGGCCTGGCCCTCGCCCTGGCCCTGCTGATCAACCGCAAGCTGCGCGGCGTCAACTTCTTCCGCACGCTCTACTTCAGCCCCGTCGTCACCTCGATGGTGGTGATCTCGATCGTCTGGACCTTCATCTACGACAAGAACGTCGGCCTGATGAACCAGATCGTCGGCGCCCTGACCTTCGGCCAGGTCGGCCCGCTGGACTGGCTCGGCGACGAGCGTCTGGCCATGCCCTCGATCATGCTCATGTCGGTCTGGCAGGGCGTCGGCTTCCAGATGGTGCTCTTCCTGGCCGGCCTCCAGAGCATTCCCGAGCCGCACTACGAGGCGGCCAGCATTGACGGGGCCAACGCCTGGCAGCAGTTCCGCTACATCACCGTGCCCGGCCTGCGCAATGTGATGGTCTTCATCCTGATCACGATCACCATCGCCGCCTTCCAGCTCTTCACCCAGCCCTTCGTGATGACCAACGGCGGCCCGAACAACGCCACCTCCACCGTGGCCTTCCACATGGTGCGCGAGGGCTTCCGCGAGCAGGACATCGCCTACGCCTCGACCATCGCCGTGGTCTTCTTCCTCTTGATCCTGACCGTCTCGCTGATCCAGCGCTACCTGACGCGCGACAAGGAGGCCTGAAGATGGCAGCCACAGCGACCACCGGCGTCCAGCCGGCGCCCACCCGCGCCCGCCGCGCCCTCGGCACCGCCCTCACCTACGCCCTGCTCGTGCTCATGGCCGTGGTCTTCGTCTTCCCGCTCCTGTTCATGCTCAGCGCCTCGTTCAAGAGCAACGCCGCGATCTTCGCCGACCTGCGCTCGCTGCGCGCCTTCCTGCCGGTGGGCGACCTGACCCTCGACAACTACGCCGCCGTGTTCACGCGCAGCCTGTTCCCGCGCTTCCTCTTCAACTCGCTGCTGATCGCGACGATCACCGTCGCCCTCAACCTGCTCTTCAACAGCATGGCCGCCTACGCCCTCTCGCGCCTGGCCTGGGCCGGCAAGACCGTCGTCCTGAGCATCATCATCGCCACCCTGGTCATCCCGGGCGACACCGTGGTCATCCCGCTGCTGCTCCTGGTCAGCAAGCTGCCCGGCCTCTCCTTCGAGGGCGGCCTCCACCTCACCCAGGGCTGGCTGAACACCTACCACGTGCAGATCGTGCCCTTCCTGGCCAGCGCCTTCTCGATCTTCCTGTTCTACCAGTTCTTCCAGGACATCCCCCGCGAGCTCGACGAGGCCGCCACCATAGACGGCGCCGGCCGCTGGCGCATCTACCGCAGCATCATCGTCCCGATCTCGGGGCCCGTCTTCGCCACCGTCGCCATCCTGACCTTCCTGAGCAGCTGGAACAGCTTCCTCTGGCCGATCATGACCGTGCAGAGCGAGCAGATCCGCCCCGTGCTGGTCGGCATGCAGTACTTCTTCCAGCAGGACACCGAGTGGGGCGAGGTGATGGCCTACGCGACCCTGATCACGCTGCCCATCCTGGCCTTCTTCCTGGCCTTCCAGCGCTCGTTCGTGCGCAGCATCGCCACGGCCGGCCTCAAAGGCTAGGGCCGCCCCGCCCAGGTTTAGTTTGAAAGCCGTTGTTATGCGCCTCCCGCCACTGGCCCGCATGGTGAACGCCCTCCCTGTCCCCGCCCCCGCCCCCGAGGGCCCCGGCGCGGCGACCCCCGCCCCCCCGGCGCCCGCCCCCGGCGGCGCCGAGGGCCGCCCGCGCCTGCACTTCTCGCCCCCGGCGGGCTGGCTGAACGACCCTAACGGGCTGGTCTACCTCGACGGCGAGTACCACCTCTTCTACCAGCACCACCCCGCCTCGCTGGTCTGGGGGCCCATGCACTGGGGCCACGCCGTCAGCCGCGACCTGCTCGGCTGGGAGCACCTGCCCGTCGCCCTGGCCCCCGACGAGCGCGGCCAGATCTTCTCGGGCAGCGCCGTGGTTGATCGCCGCGACACCGCAGGCTTCGGCGCCGGGGCCCTGGTCGCCGTCTTCACCCACAGCGGCGAGCGGCAGGTGCAGAGCCTGGCCTACAGCCTCGACCGGGGCCGCACCTGGGCGAAGTACGTCGGCAACCCGGTCCTCGCCCCGCCCGACGCGCCGACCGACTTCCGCGACCCCCGCGTCTTCTGGTACGAGGGCGAGGGCGGCGGCCACTGGGTCATGCTGCTCGCCGTCAGCCAGGAGGTCTGGCTCTACACCTCGCCCAACCTGAAGGTCTGGGCGAAGGCCGGCGCCTTCGGCGCGGGCTACGGCAGCCACGCGGGCGTCTGGGAGTGCCCCGAGCTGCTCTGCCTGCCGGTGGACGGCGGCCCCGAGCGGCGCTGGGCCCTGGTGGTCGGCGT
>DAOLDO010000118.1:0-11017 GCA_035327325.1 Chloroflexaceae bacterium
GCCGAGGCCGCTGGCCCTGCGGAGCCCGTGGCGCCGCCCCCCGAGGCCGCCGCGGCGCCCCCCGGGGCCCCGGCCGCCAGCGGCGACGAGGTCGCCCTCCGCTGGCGCACCCGCCCCGACAACCAGGCCGAGATTGACGTCTACCAGACCATCTCCGACGACCTCGACGGCCAGCTCGAGAACATCGCCCTGACCTACGAGCCCGGCGGCTCGGAGAGCGCCTCGTACCAGGACGTGCTGCGCACCGAGCTGTCGGCCGGCACGGCCCCCGACGTCTTCTGGATCCCCGGCACCGACATCGCCGACTTCGCCACCCGCGGCCTGATCCTCAACCTGCGCGAGCTGGCCGACGCCGACGGCGACTACAGCGACGACGACTTCTACCCCGGCCCGATGTTCCACCTGACCTACAACCCCGAGACGGGCAACGAGGGCGAGGCCCTCTGGGGCCTGCCCCGCGACGTCTCGACCTTCGCCCTCTACATCAACAACGACCTGATCGAGCAGGCCGGCGCCGCCGACCCGCGCGAGCTGGCGGCCAATGGCGAGTGGGACTGGGACGCCTTCCTCGAGACGGCCGTGGCCGTGAACAACCTGGGCGGCGACGTCAAGGGCTTCGGCATGAACGCCTGGTGGGCCAACCCCGGCCTGTTCATCAACTCGGCCGGCGGCGGCTTCTACAACGAGGACCGCACGGCCTGCGCCCTGGACAGCGACGAGTCGGTCGCCGGCATGGAGTTCGCCTCGCGCCTCTACAACGAGTTCGACGTGGCCGTCCCCTACGGCGAGGACTCCGAGCCGCCCTTCCTGGCCGGCAACGTGGGCATGTTCCTCAACGGTCGCTGGGCCACCCCCGGCACGCGGGCCAACGCCCAGTTCGACTGGGACGTGGTCGAGGTGCCCGAGGGCCCGGGCGGCGCCCGCAGCTGGCTCTTCTGGGGCGCCTACGTGGTCAACGCCAACACCGAGCACCCCGAGCAGGCCTGGGAGCTGGTGCGCGCCCTGACCACGGCCGAGACCCAGGGCAAGATCGCCGAGCTGGGCGCCAACATCCCGTCGCGCGTCTCGGACGAGGCGATCGAGGCCTTCCTGACCTTCACGCCGCCCGCGAACAACCAGGCCTTCATCAACAACCTCGAGAATGACCCGGCCGTCGAGGGCCCGCTGTGGGAGGGCTCGTGGCCCGCGTTCGACGCCGCCACGGGCGCCAAGTTCACCTCGCTGCTCAACGGCTCCCTCAGCCTCGAGGATTACAGGGCCACCGTCTGCGACGAGGCCAACCAGGCATTCACCCAGTAAGAGGGGGCTTCGCCCCGGTACCTGGGGGGCGGCGGGGAGCCCGGGGCTCCCCGCGCCCCCCGCGCAGAGGAGGCGACCGCGATGGCAAGTACGACCGTGGGCTCGCCGGCCGCGGCAGGCGGCTCGGCCCTTCTGATCAGGCTTGGGGCGGCCTGGCACGCCCTGCTGGCCGTCGGCCTCGCGCTCGCGGCCTGGTCGCTCCTCCAGACCAGCTGGGCCCAGCGCGACGGCCTGCGCCCCGTCGCCGCGGGCCTGGTCGTGCTCGCCGCCGTGGCCAGCGCCGCGGCCGCCGCGCTGCTGCTGCGCCGCGACGGGCGGGGCCGCGCGATCAGCCTGGGGCTCAACTATGTGCTCGGCGTGGGCTCGCTGCTCACCCTGCTCGGCGTCCTCGGCCTCTACACCGGCCTCGACGCCGTGGCGGCGGCCTTCTACCGCTGGGCCTGGCTGCTGGTCGGCGTGCTGGTCGGCTTCCTGGTCGGCGGCATCGGCGACCGCTACGCCCACGCGCCGGCGACCCAGGCGGCCTTCCACCGGGTCGGCAACTGGATCATGGCCGGCACCGCGCTGATCATGCTCCTGGCCATGGGCCTGGTCCAGGGCCTGCTGTTCATGCTCGGCGGGCTCGCCAACCCGCTCGCTGTGGGCCTGCTCGCCGCCACGCTGCTCTTCGGCGGGGCCTTCTGGCTGATGCTGCGCCCGCAGACGGCGGCGGCCTTCGGGGCGGGCGAGCGCGACGCCGAGGCGGTCAGCGGCTTCCTGTTCATCGCGCCGAACCTGCTGGGCTTCCTGCTCTTCTTCGCCGGGCCGCTGCTCTTCTCGCTCTTCCTCAGCTTCACCGACTCCGACTCGTTCACGGCCAATTTCGTCGGCCTGCGCAACTACATTGATATCTTCAGCCTGCAGATCGTCCAGGCGGCCGAGGGCCAGCGCGGCAACCAGGTGCTAAGCCAGGGCTTCATCGAGCTGACGCGCATCGGCAATACGGTGATCGGGGCGAAGGATCGCGTCTTCTGGATCGCCCTCTGGAACACCATCGTCTACTGCTTCTGGGTCACGATCCTCAGCGTGCTGCCCGCGCTGCTGGTGGCCAACATCCTCAACAGCAAGATCCCCGGGATGCAGTTCTTCCGCGCGGTCTACTTCATCCCCAGCATCGCCGGCGTGGTGGGCGTGGCCGTGATCTGGAAGTGGCTCTACAACTCGAACGTTGGCTTCCTCAACTACGGGATCAACCAGCTGATCGGCCTGGTCAACTGGCTGCCCGGGGTGCAGATCGCGCCCGTCGCCATCCCCTGGCTCGCCAGCGAGCAGACGGCCCTGGGCTCGATCATCATCATGGCGGCCTGGCAGCTGCTCGGCTTCAACACCATCCTGTTCCTGGCCGGCCTCCAGGGCGTCCCCGGCGAGGTCTACGAGGCGGCCACGATTGACGGGGCCTCGACCTGGCAGCGCTTCCGCTACATGACCCTGCCCCTGCTCGCGCCGACCACCTTCTTCGTGGTGACGACCACGCTGATCGCGACGTTGCAGGTCTTCAGCGAGCCGTTCGTGATGACGCCGCCCCCCGGCGGTGGCCCGAACAACTCGACCATGACCGCCGTGCTCTACCTCTACCAGCTCGGCTTCAACCGCTTCGCGCAGGGGTACGCCGCGGCCGTGGCCTGGGTGGTCTTCCTCTTCATCTTCGCCGTCACGATCGTGCAGTTCCGGCTCCAGCGCCGCTACGGCGAGATGTAGGAGGCCAGCATGAAGCGCGCCCAGTCCTACCAGGCCCAGAAGCTCCTGACCTACCTCGGCGCCTACGGGGTGCTGACGGTCTTCGGCCTGCTGATCCTGTTCCCGTTCATGTTCATGTTCTTCACCTCGTTCAAGGCGCCAGGCGACATCTTCCGCTCACCCCCCCGCCTGCTGCCCTTCAGCGCCGAGCTGACCACGGTGGACGGCGCGCCCGCGCCACTCTACCGAGTGGAGACCGCCGAGGGCGTGCGCACCCTGGCCCTGGTGGACGAGGGGGCGCCCCTGGTGGTCTTCGCCAGCGTGGACGACCCGGGGCAGACCTTCGAGCGGGCCCCGCGCGACGCCCGCCCCGTCGGCGGCTTCACCGCCCAGGAGGAGGTGACGGTCGGCGGCGAGGTGAAGAAGCTGTGGGAGATCGAGGAGGGCGGTCAGACCGTCCAGGTGGTCGAGCTGCGCCGCGGGCGCCAGGGGGTCTTCGCCGACCCGGCCAACCCCGCGGCGACGGTCGAGGCCAGTCTGAGCGAGGCCGCGCCGGTCGAGCGGGTCGAGTTCCAGACCGCCAACTACCAGCGCGTGCTCGAGCTGCAGAACCTCGACCGCAGCCTGACCAACACCATGCTGGTGACCATCCTGGTGGTGCTCGGCCAGGTGCTGACCTCGATCCTGGGCGGCTACGCCTTCGCGCGGCTGCGCTTCCCCGGGCGCGACAGCCTGTTCGTGGTCTACCTGGGGACGATCATGATCCCCTTCGTGGTCCTGATCATCCCCATGTACCAGCTGATGGTGATCGTCGGCTGGGTGGACCGCATGGCGGCCCTGGTGCTGCCCTGGATCTTCACCGCCTACGGCACCTTCCTGATGCGCCAGTTCTTCATCAGCATCCCGAAAGACCTTGAGGAGGCGGCGCTGATGGACGGGGCCTCGCGCCTGCGCATCCTCTGGCAGATCTTCGTGCCCCTGGCGGGGCCGGCGATCGCGACCCAGGCCACCTTCACCTTCCTCTACGCCTGGAACAGCTTCGTCTGGCCGCTGATCGTGATCAACACGGGCAACTTCGGCAACCAGGTCCTGACCCTCTCGCTGATGGTCCTGCAGGGCCGCGCCGCCGACAGCCCCAACCTGGTGATGGCGGGCACGACCATCGCCGTGGCCGTGCCGCTGCTGATCTTCGTCCTGGCCCAGCGTTACTTCGTCGAGGGCATCGCGACGAGCGGCATCAAGTAGCGGCGTGACCTCACCCCCCTCTCCGCTGCGGAAAGGGGGGCGAAGGCGTCTGGCGGCCTACTTCTCGACGGGCACGCCGATCGCGCTGCCCCACTCGGTCCAGGAGCCGTCGTAGTTGCGCACGTCGGGGTAGCCGAGCAGGTACTTGAGGGCGAACCAGGTGTGCGACGAGCGCTCGCCGATGCGGCAGTAGGCGATCACCTGCTTGTCGGCGCTGATGCCCTTGCCCCCGTAGATCTGCTCGAGCTCGGCGCGGGGCTTGAAGCAGCCGTCCTCGCCCACGGCGGTGGCCCAGGGAATGTTGGCCGCGCCGGGGATGTGCCCGCCGCGCTGCGCCCCCTCCTGGGGCAGGTTGGCCGGGGCCAGCAGCTTGCCGGAGAACTCGTCGGGCGAGCGCACGTCCACCATCGCCCGGCCCGCGTGGCCCACGCTCTCCTCCACGAAGGGCCGCAGCGCCCGTAGCTCGCGGCAGGGCTCGCCCATGGTGTACCGGCTGGGCGTCGTGGCCGGGGCCTCGGCGGTGGTGGGCCGCCCCTCGGCCAGCCACTTCTGGCGGCCGCCGTTCATCAGGCGCACGTCCCGGTGGCCGTAGTACTTCAGCATCCACAGGGCGTAGGCGGCGAACCAGTTGTTGTTGTCGCCGTAGAGGATGACGGTGGTGTCGTCGGCGATGCCGGAGCGCTCCATCAGGGCCTGGAACTCCTCGGGCGACGGGATGTCGCGGCTCAGCTGGTCCTGGGTGTCGGTGCGCCAGTTCCAGCCCACGGCGCCGGGGAGGTGGCCCTGCTCGTAGGCGCTGGTGTCCACGTCAACCTCGACCAGGCACATGCCCGGGCGGCCCAGGTTCTCGGCGACCCAGGCGGTCTCGACCAGCATCTCGGGGTGGGCGTAGCCGTTGGCGGCGTTGCGCTCGTGCATGTTCTGTCTCCTCTGGTGTGGTGGCGGACCCTGGCTGGGCGGGCGCTCCGTTGCGCCCTCGTCCCTCAGCAGCCCTAGCTTACCGCGGCGGGGCCGCCAGAACCTCGGGAGGATTACGCAAACCATTGCGTAATAGGCGACTATGGGGGCCGTCGCCTCCGGAATCTTCACCAGCCGGAGCGTTTGATCGCCGCACAGAACTGGGGGCCCCGACGCTCGGGGCCCCCAGCAGGGCGGTCCACCTGCCCGCGGGCCTACTCGTTCCACCAGACCCAGTGGTACGAGGCCACGGGGAAGGGGCGGGGCGGCATGGGGGCGCCCGGCTTCGGCAGCCTGTCTATGGCCGGGTTGGCGCCGTTGGTGCCCCGCGCGTAGATGTAGGCGGGCTTGCCCGCGTTGAGCGTGAAGGCCGTGGTCACCCAGGCCTGGGCGATCGTCTGCTGGGCCCAGGGGAAGTCTATGCCGAAGAACGACGGCATGCGCATGTTGCTCGCCAGGGGCCCGCCGAAGGCGATATCGGCCATGTTGCTGTTGAAGCCCGTCAGCAGGTGCGCCCCGCGGAAGGCCCCGAACCACTGGCGGATCGGCTCGTTCGGCGAGGGAGAGCCCTGCACGCGCAGGGTCTTGCACGACGCGAAGCCGGCCCAGCGCAGGGTCTGGTAGCGCGCGTTGCTCCCCGGGAACCAGGTGCTGTCTTTGCTCGAGGCCATGGCCAGGCCCCCGGAACCGCCGTGGCCCGCGTAGTAGACGTAGTCGGCCCGGTCCACGCCGTAGGTGCAGTCGCCGCCGCCGAGGCTGCAATCGCGCCAGTCCTTCTCCCACGCCGACGCGTTGCTCCAGAAGAAGCGCTGCGAGTAGCCGTAGCTCGCCAGCCCGCTCTTGAGCCCGTTGGCGTCGGGCACGACGCCGGGCAGGTCCGCGCCGCCCGCGCCGTAGGGCGGGTAGTCCCAGTTGGCCTCGATGCCGAAGCTGTAGCCGGTCTGCGCGAGCTCGGCCGCGGGCCTGGCGGCGGCCGCGGCGGGCCCGGCCCGCCCCAGATCCTGCGCCACCAGGGGTAGGAAGACGGCGGGTGCGCGGCTCGGCACCAGCGAGACGGTCGCCTCGCGCACGGCGCCCTCGGCGTCGGTCACGCGCAGGGTCACCGCCACGGGCTGCGGCAGGCCGTCCTTGCCCACGCTCGGCAGGGCGCGTGTCTGGAGCTGAACGGCGCCCGCGGCCGCCTGGGGGCCCGTGGCCAGGGTCGCGCCGTCGGGGCCGAGCCACTCGACGCTGTAGGGGGCGGCGCCGTCGGCGATCTGGCCTTGCACGGTCACCAGGGCGCCGGGGGCGAAGGGGCTGCCGCTCGCCGGCGAGGTGATGCTCACGCTCGGGCCGAAGCCGCCCGCGCCGCCGGCCAGGGCCGGGACCACCAGGTCGCGCAGGACGAAGGTCTGGCCGTCGACCGTGACCTCGATCCCGGGGAAGCTGAGCACCGGCTCGGCGGTGGTCTGGGGGACGCCGGCCTCCTCGATGTAGTAGAACAGCTCGGGCGTCGGCACGCGCACGTCGGTCGCGCCGGGGTAGCTCGCGCGCACCCGCTGCTCGACCTCCTGCTGCACCTGGGCGAGGTTGCGCACGGGCACCTCGCGCCCGGGGGCGAGGCCGCGCCCGAAGAAGGGCATGGCCACGGCGCCGAGGCCCGGCGCGCTGCTGTCGAGGGTCGCGCCGTCGTCGTCGGTCGTGGTGCTGAAGAGGAGCGAGATGTGGCCGCCCGGCCCGCCCAGGGGGATCGGGAGGAGGCTGAGCTGCCTGTCGAGGGGGACCACCATGGAGATCGCGACCGTCGCGCCGATCGTAGCCACCGTCGGGGCGGCGTTCGGGGTGGCCGCGCTCACCGTGGCGGCCTGGATCGTCCGCACCGCGTAGCCCGGGCCCTGCCCCGGCGCGAAGGTGCAGCCGCCCGGGTTGAGGGCCCGCACGCCCTGGGGGGTCTGCGGGTCGCGCAGCAGGTTGCCCTCGCCGTCCATGAAGCCGTTCTGCACCAGGAACCGGCAGGCCAGCAGCTCGGCCTGGCCGGCGTCTACCGGACCGCGGGCCGTCTCGCGACCGATCTCGTCGAGGTCGAAGGCGTAGAAGCCCCCCGTCGCGGCGTACTGGGTGAGCAGCGAGGCCGTGGCGGTGTTGGGGACGGTGAAGCGCGGCCGGCCCAGGTACTCGTCGCTCCCGACGCTCTGGCGGGCGCCAACCCCGTCGAGGCGCTGGGCGAGGGTCGAGGCGACGCCGGCGTTTACTGGCGGGCTCTGCAGCGTGAGGATGGGCAGGGTCTGGATCTGCTGGAGGTTGACGCCGTTCGCGGTCACGAAGGGCTGCGGGGTGGGGCGGGCCCGCGCGGCGAGGGCGGGGCCGGCCAGGAGGGCCGCGGCCGCGACCAGGGCGAGCAGCAGGCGACGCGGGAGGCGGGAGAACATCATCGTGCTCCTTCCGTTCGTAGCGCTACCGGTGGGTGGATGCTGATTGTAGCGCGCCCGCGCCATTTGAGAAGCCCCCGCGCCTATGACTATCGTCCTGAATCCGGCGCCCCTCTCCAACAAGCATGGAGAGGGGCGCGGGGCAAGGGCGTCCAGGTGAGGGGCGGCGCCCTAGTCGTCGTCGTCGTCGCGGCCACGGGCGACCAGCTCGACGCCGAGGAGGCGCAGCTGGATCTCGTTCGGCGTCCCCCTGAGTGCGGGGAAGAGCTGCATGCAGGCGCGCTCGAAGCACTGGGTCTCGAGCCCGTCGTCGTCGGTGTAGACGCTGGTGATGGGCAGGCCGAAGATGACCAGCGCGCCGCGGCCGCCCCAGTAGCCGCGGAAGGGCGCCCCGATCGCGTGGCCGGTCTCCGGGTAGTACCAGCCGTCGTCGTCGTCGTCGTCGCGCGGGGGGCCGCCGGGGCGGCCGTACCCCAGCTCGACCGCGATCAGGCCGAGCTGCACCGTGCCGCCGGGGCGCAGCTCGAAGCGGGCCCGCTCGAAGATCTGGATCACGGTGCCGTCGGCCCGGGCCCGCGCCTCGGTCAGGGGCAGCCCGAAGACCGGCAGGCCGCCGCGGCTCTCCCAGGCGCCTCGGAAGCGCCCGTCAATGCGCTCGAGGGGCAGCCGGGGCACGTCGGCAGGGGCCGGCGCGGGTACCACGACGGTGACGGGGACGACCACCACCACCGGCGGCAGCTGCACGGTGCGCCGACCCCCCGAGTCGTTGAACTGGAGGCTGGCCCGCGCCGAGAAGCTGACCTCCCCGCGGCCGCGGCCGCCGTCGTCGTCGTCGTCGTCGCCGCGCGCCAGGTCGTTCAGCCTGTAGGTCACCACCACGACGATCGGGCCGCGGCCACGGATGACGTTGTTCTGGCCGACGCCGATCACGACCCGCGACCCGTCGCGCTCGCGCACGTAGCCGGCGCCCTCGGCGAAGCTCACCTCGACCAGCTCGAAGCGCCCGCGGCCGCGGCCGCCGTCGTCGTCATCGTCGTCGTCGTCGTCGTCGTCGTCGCCGTGCTCGAGCACGAGGCGCGTGTCGCGCGCCCGGCCGCCGGTGTTGCGGATCGTGATCTGGATGCTGACCAAGGTCACGCCGCCGACCACCTCGACGCGGCGGGCCACGTCGTCGTCGCCGATGTCAATGCGGGCGGGGGGCTCGACCGGGCGCGGCTCCTCGCCGGGGGGCGGCTCGGTTGGGGGCGGGGCCGTGCCGCCGCCGGGGCAGGTGGCGGCGTCGAAGCTGATGCGCAGGCTGGAGCCGTTCAGCTTGAGGGCGTCGCCGAGGACCAGGCCGGCGATCTGGTTCGTGCTGCCCGAGAGCTCGACGGTGCCGCCGGGGCCGTAGATCACGCCGCGCAGGTTCATGTCGCTGCCGGCGAGCTTGATCACCTCGGCGCCCGGGGCGCGCTGGTTGGAGAAGAGCAGCAGGCCGTCGGCGTAGGGGGTGGCCCGGATCTGCGAGCCGCTCACGTCGATCGGGCCCTCGGCCACGATGGTGAAGCTGCCGGTGATGTTGCTGGCGCTCAGCTTGGCTTCGCCCGAGACGTAATAGAGGCCGCTGAGCTCGCGCGGCTCGGAGACGTCGAGGTCGCCGTTGACCGCGGTGTAGCGCCCTGCGGCCTGGGCGGCGGCGGCGGCCGGCCCGCCGGGCCTGTAGGCGGCGATGTCGTAGCTGACGGGGGCGGCCTGGGCGGCCAGCTGGGCCGGCGTGGGGTAGACGTTCTGGTCGCCGCCGTCCTGGAACCGGGTCGCGTACTCGAGGGCGCCGGTGAAGCGGTTGTTCGAGCCGCTGATGCGCAGGTCGGCGTTGGAGCGGGTGCGCCCGGTGATGACGCTGTTGCTGCCTGAGATGTCGAGGGTCTCATCGCCCGAGCGGCGGTTCGCCCAGAGGGCGTAGCCGCTCGCGCAGGTCGCCGCGCCCTGCTGGGCCGCGGCCGGCGCCGCCTGCCACGAGCCCGCCAGCAGGCTCAGGATGAGCGCGAGCGCCCAGATCCGTACTCCCTGTTTCGCCATGTTGCTCGTCCCCTTTCTTGGGGCACGCGCTGCCGCGCCGACCCTTGCGGCCCCCGCAGCGCTGCCCGCTTCCCTTGGTACTCAGCCCACAGAGCCGGCGCCCCGCGCTAAAATACTACGGGATTGGCGCGCGCCCGCTCCGGGGCGGGCCGTACTTTTCCTGTGGTATAGTCGGGGGCGCCCCGCCGGGGCCATGCCCCCCAGCTCTGGAGCCACGCGTGCTTACCTACGACGACGCCCTCGCCCGACTCGCGGCCGCCGCCCGGGCCGAGGAGGACCCGGCGATCAACCCGGTCTGCCGCGGCTTCGCCCTCACCCACGGCGGGCGGACGGCCCGCTGCGTGCTGCTCATCCACGGCTACACCAACTGCCCGCAGCAGTTCCGCGCCTTTGCCGGGCTGCTCCACGGGCGCGGGCACAGCGCCTATGTGCCGCGCCTGCCCCGCCACGGCCTGGCCGACCGGCTCACCACGGCCCTCGCCGGCCTCACCGGCGCCGAGCTGCTCGCCTGGCTCGAGGGGGCCCTCGCCGTCGCCCACGGCCTCGGCGAGCGAGTGGACGTCATGGGTATCTCGGCGGGGGCCAACCTGGCCCTCTACGCGGCCCAGCACCGCCCCGACGTCCACCAGGCCGTGGCCCTCGCCCCCGTGCTCGGCACGCCCGCCATCGCCCCGTGGGCCGTGCCGGCCCTGGCCCGCGTCGCCGCCGTGGCGCCCAACATGTTCCGCTGGTGGGACCCGCAGCTGCGGGAGCAGCGCAACGGCCTGCCCCACGCCTACCCGCGCTGGGCCACCCGCTCGCTCGGCCAGATCGTCGCCCTGGGGCTGGACGTGATGCGGGCGGCCGGCCGTCGCGCCCCCGCCGCCCGCGACATCCTGGTGGTCACCAACCCGGCGGACGAGGCCGTCACGAGCGCGCCCGCGGAGCGGCTGGTGGCCCGCTGGCGCTCCCACGGAGCCCCCGTGCGCGCCCACAGCTTCCCCGCCGAGCTCGGCCTCATCCATGACGTGATCGACCCCGGCCAGGCCCGCCAGCGGGTCGAGCTGGTCTACCCCGCCCTGCTCGAGCTGATGGGCGCGTGAGGCGGGGCGAGCTGAGCGGGCGCCAGCGGTGCTGCGCGTGGCAGCGCATAGGGGCCCCATGCTATACTCGCCCCACACGTACACCACAGCCTCACGATCACACGGAGGACCCCGCGCCGGTGGAGGGCGCCATGCCCCAGAGCGGCGGCGAGCAGACAGGGCGGACGATGCTGAGGGCCGGCCAGGCGGCCCTGGGGCGCGCGGCGTGGACCGAGGCGCGCTCCTGCTCACCGGCCCCCGAGCTTCGCGCTC
>DAOLDO010000119.1:0-10999 GCA_035327325.1 Chloroflexaceae bacterium
GGTGCAGGCCGGGCAGAGCCAGGGGTGCAAAACGCTCGGGGCGCCCCCCCCGGCCCCGAGGTTCGGGTTCGGGGTCTGCCTGCCGAGGCGGGCGTGGCCGAGCTCCTGCCCCCCGCCGCTGATCGCGACCCAGTCGGCGTAGTACTCCGAGTTGACCGTGACCGGGACCCCGTTGACGACGATCTGGCCCGAGCTGATCGCGCCCGTGCCGCCCTCGGGGATCAGCTGGCCCACCGGGGTCAGCAGCAGGTTGCTGAGCGTCAGCTCGGGCGTGGCGACGGAGAGGGTGTAGGTCTGCGTGGCGCTGTCGAGGCGCCAGCTGGCCGTGACGGCGGGGTTGCCGTCGGCGACGAAGCTGTAGGTGGCGGTGGCGGCGTCGTAGCTGAGGCCGCCGCCGGTGATCCCCCCCCGGTAGGTCCGCGTTGTGTGGGCCCCGTCGCCCCGGAAGTCCTGGCGCATGACCAGGAGCTCCTGGTAGTTCCAGTTGACCGGCGACACGGGCAGCCCGGGCAGGACGAGCGGGTTGTAGTCGGCGAGGGAGACGACGAAGCCGAAGTCCTCCGTGGCCGTGGTGATGCGGCCGGCGAGGTAGCGCCACTCCAGGGCGACGTAGTCATCGAGACCAGTCTGGGGCGGCGCCGGGTCCCACCAGGTGAGGCGATCGGCGGCGGCGCGGGCGTGGCGGAGGGCGACGGGGGCGGCGGCCCCGGCGGCGGCGAGGGCGGCCATCAGGCCGAGGAACTGTCGGCGGCGCATAGGGTCCCTCCGAGGTGCTCTGGCGGCCTAGAAGAAGTCCGCGCTGAAGGGCGCCAGGCCGGCGAAGGCGGCGTCGGCGAGGGCGAGGGCGGCCCGGTCGGGGGCCTCGAGCAGGCCGAAGGCGGCGGCGGTGCGCGGCCGCAGGTAGCGGCTGTAGAGCTGGGCGAGGACGCGCACGTCGCAGCTGAGGTTCGCCTGCGCGCCGTCGGGGAGGCGCGACACGCGGCAGCGGCCGCCCTCGAGCTCGAGGGCGAAGCTGCCGTTGTTGGCGGTGATCCAGTCGTCGGACACGGCCAGGGTCAGGCGGCCGGCCACGTCGCGGGGGAACGTGTAGGCCGCGAGGGCCGCCGGCACGTCGAGCAGACGCAGCATGAAGCGGGGCTCGACGGCGCACTCCAGGGGGTCGGGGAAGAGCAGGTTGACCGGCGCGTCGGCGGGCGCGTAGAAGCGCACCGTGGCCATCTGGTCCTGGTGGCCGGCGACGAAGGCGAAGAGCTGGGCGCGGGCGAGGGGGTCGAGGGCGACCATCTCGCGGCAGCGCATGGCGGCGTCGCCCCCCTGGCCCTCCAGGCTGAAGATCAGGTAGGAGCGGCCCTGGCCGGCCTCGTCGCGCCAGATGAAGGCGTGGTGGGGGCGCCCGTCCCACCCGCGCAGCACCCGGCGCTCCCACCACTCCCGGTCGCGCACGATGGTGCCGAAGCGGCCGCGCAGGGCCCCGGCGTAGATCTGGTCGAGCTCGTCAATCTGCTCGGGGCCGGCGGGGGTGAAGCGGCCGGGGCCGGGGCGGAAGTGGGCGAAGCGCTCGGGCGGCCCGCTGTAGAGGCGCCGCTCGTAGAAGGTGGCCCAGCCGTAGCGCCCGTAGAACGAGCGCTTGAAGGGGTAGAGCACGCAGAGGGGCACGCCGGCGGCGCGCAGCTCGTCGGCGAGGTGGCGCATCAGGGCGGCCACGTGGCCGCGGCGGCGCGTCTCGGGGGCGCCGGCGACCGAGCCGACGCCGCCGGCCGCGACCTCGCCGAGGCCGGCGCGCAGGCGCAGGGGGATCAGCTCGAGCTGGGCCAGCAGCTCGCCCCCGGCGAAGAGGCCGCGAAAGCGGGCGATCTTGCCCCGGGCCAGGTCCGAGCGGTCGGAGTTCGAGCGGAAGGCGTAGCTCTCCAGGGCCACGCAGCGCTCGATATCGGCCTCGGCCAGCGCCCGGTACTCCATAGCTCCCTCGCCGCTACGCCGCGCCCCCGCGCGGCTTCTCGACCACAATGAAGTAGCTGCCGCAGCGCATCCAGCCGAAGAGCCAGAGGTCCAGCTCCATCAGCAGGGTGACGGCCATCAGGGCTAGGTAGACCGGGCTGCCGGGCCGCAGCCGCCCCCTGATGCGCCGGCGGGCGCGGATCTCGCGGGCGACGCCCTCGGGCGAGGCGCCGGGGACGGTGGCGGCCGGCTTCATCTTTCCGCCCTCGTCCCTCATCCTTCCGAGGGCCGCCTCGCCGAGCTTCATGAGCACGTGCTCGACGAAGGTGGTGAACAGGCTGTTCCAGAAGACGACCTTGACCGGGCGCAGGCCGGCGCGCTCGAAGGCGGCCAGCACGTCCTCCCAGCTCTCCAGGGCCTTGAGGTGGTCGGACTTGCGGCGGGCCTCGCGCGAGAAGTCGTAGACCCCGGCGCGCACGAACAGGCGCCCGAGGCGCCGGCTGAGGTCAATCACCGGCTGGATGGGCGACATCTCGCGGGTGTTCGAGAAGGCGAGCATGCGGCCGCCGGGGCGCAGGACGCGGGCGGTCTCGGCCAGGTAGGCGTCGATCACGTCGAGGGGGAAGTGCTCGAGGATGTCAATCGCGAAGGCTTTGTCGAAGCTGCCTTCGGCGAAGGGCAGGCTGCGCGAGTCGGCCTTGGCCAGGGCCACCCGCTCGACGGCCTGGTCGGCGAACAGGGTGGCGGGGTCGCTGCCGACCATCAGGCGCACCCGGTCGGCGTTCCAGACGGCGTGCTTGGCGGTGCCGCAGCCGTTGTCGAGGGCGACGTCGGTGGGCCGGAAGCGCAGCAGGCGGCGCAGGGCCCGGTCGCGCACGCCGGCGGCGAGCAGGGGCGGGGCCAGCTCGCGGTAGTCGAGCTCCTCGGCGAGCTCGGCCTCCTCGCTGACATACTTGGAGACGTAGTCGTACTCGGCGCCGCGCGGCATCAGGTCAATGTAGCCGTCGTGGAAGCCGTAGGCGCTGCCGCAGGCGCCGCAGTGGAGGCCGCCATCGGCGACGTAGAGGTCGCGCGAGCGGCAGGTGGGGCACTGGAGCAGGGGGAAGAGCGCTCTGGTGATCATCGCAGGAAGCGCCGGTCTATGTCGCGCGCGAGCAGGGCGTCGAAGACGAGCAGGAACAGACCCTGGACGGCGACGCCGAGGCCGAGGCCGCGGCGGTCGGGCCGGTCGCGCCAGCGGGCGGCCACGGCGAGGCCGGCGGCGATGTAGAGCAGGTCGAGCCAGGCGTTGAGGGCGAGCAGGCGCTGGAAGCCCTCGGCCTCGCGGGCGGCGGCGGCCTCGTCCAGGTCGCCGTGGGCCAGCTCCTCGGCCTTGAGCAGGGCGCGGCGGCGGCCGGCGATGGCGAGCAGCACGTCAATCACGCCCCAGGCGGCGGCCTGGACGCCGAAGTGGCGCGCGGCGCCCGGCACGAGCAGCATGAGCGCGCCGCCGACGCTGCTGCCGATGCCCCAGGCGAGCAGGGGGCGCAGGGCCCGCCGCTGGTAGGCGAAGAAGTTGTCTTCCATAGCGGGTTCTATCTTACCCGATCTGGGCGGGGCGTCAATGGGGGGCGCTGCCGCGCCGGGGCAGGGGGGCCCTGCCACCCCGTCTGTTTGCGAGAGGGCCGCCGCCGGCCCTCTCGCGCTCTCCCGCGCGAGGGCTTCGCCCTTCGAACCCTCCAGCATGGCTGCCCTGCCCTGCCGCCGGCCCTGCTGCCATGCCCCGTGGGCGCTGCCGTTCAGGGCCCCATGGCGCGGGTGCGCGCCCCGGCCGGTCCCACCGTCCCGGCCGACAGCGCCCCGCCTGCCGCCAGCCCGCCGTCCCGTGCTTGTGCCCGGCAGGCTGTTCATCAGGGCAAGGCAGGCTGGCAGAGCCGCCCACTTGGGGTTTCGAAAGGGGCGGCGCCCCTGCTCGGGGGAGAGCGCGAGAGGGGCCACGCGGCCCCTCTCGCAGCTACGGGGTTGGCAGGGGCGCCCCCTGCGCGCCGCGCTCGCGTAAGCGCCCCCCTGCGACCCCTACGCCGCGGGCAGCGTGAAGCTGAAGGTGCTGCCCCGCCCCTCGGCGCTGTCGGCCCAGAGGCGCCCGCCGTGCCCCTCGACCAGGTGCTTGGCGATCGCCAGGCCGAGCCCGGTGCCGCCGGCGTTGCGCGTGCGCGAGCGGTCCACCTTGTAGAAGCGCTCGAAGATGCGCGGCAGGTCCTGCGCGGGGATGCCGATGCCCGTGTCGCTGACGCTCACCAGCAGCCAGGGGCCCGCGCCCTGGGGGCCCTCCGGGTCGGCGGGGGCGAGGCCGGTGCGGATCACCACCGACCCGCCGGCCGAGGTGAACTTCACCGCGTTGTGCAGCAGGTTGAGCAGCACCTGGCCGATGCGGTCCTCGTCCATCAGGGCGGGCGTCTCGTCGTCGCCGAGGCTGGCCGACACCGCGATCTGCTTGCGGTCGGCCTGGGGCCTGATGCGCTCGAGGGCCCGCTCGACCACGGGGCGCAGCGTCTTCGGCGCCAGCTTGAGCGTGACCCGCCCAGACTCGATCTGCGCCAGCTCGTGCAGCTCGTCAACGAGCTGGGTCACGGCGTCAATCTCCTGCGACATCTGGCCGAGCATGCGCCGGGCGACCTCCGGGGGCGGCTCGGACTGCACTGTCTCGACCAGGAGCTTGAGCGAGGCAAGGGGGGTGCGCAGCTCGTGCGAGACGTTGGCCACCAGGTCACGGCGGGCCCGCTCGAGCATGCTGATCTGGGTGACGTCGCGGATCACCAGCAGGGCCCCGGCCGTCTGCCCGCCGGGGGCGAGGGCGGTGCAGCGCAGGCGCAGCGTGCGCCCCGAGGCGATCGGCTTCATGGCCGTCTCGCGGGGCTCGCGGTCGCGCAGTACCTCGCCCACCATGGCGTCGGCCTGGTGGTCGCGCAGCAGGGCGATCAGGCTGTGGCCGCCGAGGCCCGCGCCCACGCCGAGCATCTCCTCGGCCTGCGGGTTGAGGAAGGCCACCTGGCGCGCCGGGTCTACCACCACCATGCCCGCGTCGAGCGAGGCCGCGGCCGTCTGGAACAGCGGGTGGGCCAGGGCGTCGAGCTGCCCGGGGGGCGCGGCCGCGGGCGGGCCCGGGGGCGCGGCCGCCGTCTGGGCGGGGGGCGCCGGGGCCCGCCCGCGGTCGCGCCAGAGCCGGAGGCACAGCCCCAGGCTGGCGGCGAGGGCGAGGGCGAGGGCGAGCTCGAGCGCGCTCATGGCGCGTCGTCGGGCGCCTCGAAGCGGTAGCCGACGCCGCGCACGGTCTGGATGTAGCGCGGGCGGGCCGGGTCGGGCTCGATCTTCTCGCGCAGCCAGCGGATATGCACGTCCACGGTGCGGCTGTCGCCGATGAAGTCGAGGCCCCAGACCCGTTCGAGCAGCAGGTCGCGGGTGAGGGCGATGCCGCGGTTGCGGATCAGGCAGGTGAGCAGGTCGAACTCCTTCTGGGGGAGGGCCAGTTCGCCGCCGTCGCGCCAGGCTCTGCGGCTGCTGGTGTCAACCTTGATCGCCCCGGCCTCGAGCACCTCGCGGCCCGCCAGGCGCGGCTGGCGCTCGGTGCGCCGCATGATCGCCCGCACGCGGGCCAGCAGCTCGCCCAGGCTGAAGGGCTTGCTGATGTAGTCGTCGGCGCCGAGCTCGAGGCCGGCGATGCGGTCCACCTCGTCCTGGCGGGCGGTGAGCATGATCACCGGCACGTCGCTCTCCTGGCGCAGGATGCGGCAGACCGAGAAGCCGTCGAGGCGGGGGAGCATGATGTCCAGGATGACCAGGTCGGGCTGCTCGCGGCGGGCGAGCTCGAGGCCCTGGACGCCATCGGCGGCCAGCAGGACGGCGTAGCCCTCGCGCTCGAGGTTGTAGCGCAGCGTCTCGGCGAGGGTGGTCTCATCTTCGACCAGCAGGATGGTGGGCATGGCGTCTCCGCGGGCGGGGGTTCTCAGGCCCCGCGTCTCCTTCTCGCTCGTGGCCCCGGCGACGACAACGCCGGCGCCGGCGCTGTTCGCGCTGGACGCCGGCGTCGCGTGCCCGCCGTGGCGGGGGTTGGTCGGGGCGGAGGGATTTGAACCCACGACCCCCGCGTCCCAAACGCGGTGCTCTACCGGGCTGAGCCACGCCCCGACAAGGCTAAGGGTAGCAGGATGGCGCGGGGCTGTCAAGACGATCCGGCCTCGCCGGCGGGGGGCGGGCCCTTGCGCGGGGCGTGGCGCAGGCGGGCGCGCACGCGCTCGACCTCGGCGATGGCCCCGCGCACCTCGGCGAGCCACTCGGCGTGCTCGGCGGCGAAGGCGCGCACGGCGTAGGCCAGGGCGCTGCTGCGCGTGTCGGCCACCCCGGCGGCCACCAGGGTGTCGAGCACCTCGCGCTCGGCCCGGCCCAGGCGGGTCATCACCGGGGCGGTGCGCGTGGTGAACAGGCGCTCGACCTCGCCCGCGCGCATGCCCCACGCCACCGGCAGCCCCAGCTCGCGCTGCAGCTCGCGGGCGGCCTTGATGCGGGCGGCCCGCGTCTCCTCGCGCCGGCGCTCGATCAGGGCCAGGGCGGCCTCGGGGCCGCCCTCGGCCGCCGGCTCCACCTCGAGCACCACCACCACCTCGTCTGGGTAGAGCCGCACGGCCGGCCGCCCGGCGCTCAGGGCGGGCGGCAGCCTGCGGGCCACCAGGGCCGCGACGTCTTCCTCGCGCATGGCTCCTGTCTCCTTGCGGGCTGGATCGCCCTCATTGTACCCTACCGGCGCCCCCGTGCTATAATGGGCGCCGTGCCCACGGCGATCTCCCACCCGCCCGCGGCCGCCCCCGCGGCGGCCGGCCCCGCGCTGCCCGCCCGCCCGCGCGCCTGGTCGCTTGTAGCCCCCGCGGCGCCGGGGCCCACGGTGAGCCTGTGCAGGTTGAGCTGATTGAGACAGCCAGCGAGGTGCGGCTGCGCACGGCCCAGCTCGAGCTGGGCTGGTCGCGCGAGAGCGGCGCCCTGGTGGTCCTGGCCCGGCCCGGCGGGCCCAATCTCCTCGGCCACGGCCCGCCCCGCCCCGGCCTCGACATCGCCCTCGGCGACCCCGGCGGCTGGACGGCCTCCTGCTCCTTCGCCCGCTACCTCTCGCACCGCTGCGCCGAGCGGGCCGACGCGGTCGAGCTCACGGTCAGCGTCGGCCTCGGCCCCCTCAGGGTGCGCGACCGCTATACCGTGCGCGGCCTCATGGTCGAGCGCGCGGCCGAGCTCGAGAACGTCGGCCTCGACGACCTGCGCCTCTTCGGGCTGCGCCTCGTGCTGCCCAACGCCCGGGTCGGCAACGCCCAGACGTGTCGGCTCGACGCGCCCGCCAACAGCGTGCGCCCGCGCGTGCCCCTGGCCGTGGCCGCCGCCCAGCGCCGCGACGTGCTGCCGCGCCGCTTCTTCGCGCCCGGCGTGCGCGGCGGCGGCGCCCTCGAGCCCGCGCCCGCCCAGGGCCCGGGCCTGCTGGCGCTCCACGGCGGCCCGCCCGAGCAGACCCTGCTCTGCTGGTACGAGGCCGCGGGCGCGGCGGCCCTGCCCTACGTCGAGGGCGCCGACGGCTGGCTCGACGCCGTCTCTCTGGCCCACGAGGTCGGCCTGGCCGGCTGGCTGCGCCCCGGCGAGCGTCTCGCCGCGGGCGCCCAGCGCCTTATGCTCCTCGACGCCCCCTGGGAGCGGGCGCGGGAGCGCTACCGCGACGCCCTGCCTCCCGCCGCGCCCCGCGCCGCCTGGGTGGGCGGGGCGCCGCTCTACCTGTGCAGCGCGGCCGACTACGGCGGCCTCGCCGGCCTCGCGGCCGCCCTGCCCGCCCTCGCCGGGCTCGGGGTTGGTGCCATCGCGCTGCGCCCGCTCCACCTGGCCGCCGACGGCCAGGTCCTCGACCTCGAGCGGATTGACCCGGCCCTCGGCGACGAGGCCGCCCTCGGCGCCCTGGTCGGGGCCGCCCACGCCGAGGGGCTGCGCGTGCTGCTCGACCTCGAGCTCCAGGGCTGCGCCCCCGCCTCGCGCTACCTGGTCGAGCGCCCCGAGTGGTTCGCCCGCAACGAGGACGGCGGCCTCGTGATCGGCCCCTCGCCCGGCGCGCCCGCCGCGAGCGGCCACCCCGGCGTCGCCGCCCGCCCCGGCTGCTACAGCTTCGACTGGCAGAGCGAGGAGCTCCAGACCTACCTGCTCGACTGGGTCTCCGCCCAGGCCGCGGCCCACGGCCTCGACGGCTTCCGCGCCGTCGCCCCCTACAGCCCCGCCCTGAGCTGGCAGCGCCGCCCGCCCCAGCACGCCGGCGACGCCGCCCTCGCCCCCCTGGCCTGGCTCGGGCGCCTGCGCGCGCGGCTCGCCGATCGCGCCCCCGACCTGGCCCTGCTCGCCACCCTCGCCGGCCCCGCGGCCGCCGCCGTGTGCGATGGGGTCTACGACTACCCGGCCCACCTTATGTTCGTCCACGCCGCCCTCGCCCGCGTGACCGGCCACGAGCTCGGCGCCTACCTCGACGACCTGCTGGCCGTCGCGCCGCCCGGCGTCGCCCGCGTCGGCTTCGTCGAGAGCCACGACACCTGTGAGCAGAACCCCATCGCCGACGGGCTGCGCGGCTCGCGCATCAGCCGGATGCTCCAGGCGGGCCTGGCCCTCTGCGGCTTCGTGCCCTCCCTCTGGTCGGGCCAGGAGCGGGGCGAGGAGCCGTTCGTGCGCGCGCTGCTCGGCCTCTGGCGCGCCGAGCCGGCCCTCAGCCGGGGCGCCGCCGACTTCGCCGGCGCCGGCTGCTCCGCGCCGCGGGTCCTCAGCGTGCTGCGCCAGCACGCCGGCCGGCGCCTGCTCGGCCTGATGCACACCGGCCCATGCCCGACCGAGGTGAGCGTCGCCCTCCCCGGCGGCCCGCCGCGGCGCGCCCCCCGCGACCTCCTGGGCCTCGCGCCCTGCTCCGCCGGCCCCGCCGACGACGGGCTGCGCCTCCAGCTGGCCCCCTTCAGCGCCTACTGCCTCGAGCTGTGACGGGCGCCCTGGCCGAGCGGCGAGCGCGGCAAGGGACCATGATCGGGTACAATGCGAGGAACTGGCAGCTTCCAGGGGAGCCCATGGGCAACACCTTTATCGTCAACGATACGAGCTTCGACGCGCACGACTGGCACGGCCACGTCGAGCAGGCTGCTCGCCTGGCGGCTGTGCGGCGCGCCATCGCCGCGAGCGGCCTGCGGGGCGAGCTGCACGTCCTCACGCCGAAGCCCGCCCCCGATCTCGCCCTCGAGGCCGTCCACACGCCCCACCTGCTGCGGCTGGTGCGCCAGCTCGCCAGCTACGGCGGCGGCCAGTTCGACTCCGACACCTATGTCACCGCTGAGTCGTGGGACGTCGCCGCCCTCGCGGCCGGCGGGGCCCTCGGCGCGGTCGAGGCCGTCGTCACGGGCCGGGCCCGCAACAGCTTCGCCCTCGTCCGGCCGCCGGGGCACCACGCCACCCCCGGGCGGGCCATGGGCTTCTGCCTGATCAACAATGTCGCCGTCGCCGCCCGCTACGCCAGGCGCCACCTCGGCCTCGAGCGGGTCGCCATCGTTGACTACGATGTGCACCACGGCAACGGCACCCAGGACATCTTCTACGACGACCCCACGGTGCTCTTCTGCTCGACCCACGCCGCGCCCTTCTACCCCGGCACCGGCGGCCTCGGCGAGATGGGCGACCGCGTCCAGGCCCCCGGCGCCACGCTCAACGTGCCCCTGCCCTTCGGCACGGGCGACCGCGGCTACGCCCGCGTCTTCGCCGAGCTGATCGCCCCGGCCCTGCGCCGCTTCCGGCCCCAGCTCATCCTGGTCTCCGCCGGCTACGACGCCCACTGGACCGATCCCCTCGGCCCGATGGTGCTTTCGGTGAGCGGCTACGCCCGCCTCAACCAGACCCTGCTCGCCCTGGCCGATGAGCTCTGCGGCGGCAGGCTCGTGATGGTGCTCGAGGGCGGCTACAACCTCGACGCCCTCGGCGCCTGCGTGGTGGCCTCGCTGCGCCAGCTCCTGGGCCGCGAGCCGGGCCCCGACCCGATCGGCGTGATCGACTCGCCCGAGCCGCTGCCCGAGATCGAGCGGCTGATCGCGGCCCTCAAGGAGCGCCACCCGCTCCTGGCCTGAGCCGCCGGCCCCGGACGACCGCGGGCGCAGCGCGCTGCGCCCCCTGGAGAGAAGTGGACCCATGCCGATCGCTGTGATCAACTACGGGGCCGGCAACCTGCCCAACGCCGTGCGCGCCCTGCGCGCCGTCGGCGCCGACCTGATCGTCACCGACGACCCCGCCGTCGTGGCTGCCGCCGAGGCCGTGGTCCTGCCCGGCGTCGGCGCCACCGCCGACACCATGCGCAGCCTGCGCGCCCTCGGCATCGCCCCCGTCCTGCCCGCCGTGGTCGCCTCCGGCCGGCCCTTCCTCGGCATCTGCGTGGGGATGCAGGTGCTGCTCGCCGCCAGCGTCGAGTTCGGCCGCCACGACTGCCTCGGCATTGTCCCCGGCACTGTGCGCCGCCTGCCCGACGGGGCCGGCAAGATCCCCCAGATTGGCTGGAACCAGGTGCGCTACGCCCCCGGCGCCGCGGGCCACCCCCTCTTCGCCGGCATCCCCGACGGCAGCGACTTCTACTTCGTGCACTCGTTCTACTGCGACGTCGCGGACCCGGCCGTCGTCGCCGGGCGCACCGCCTACGGCCTCGACTTCCCCAGCGTGATCGTGCGCGACAACCTCGCCGCCGTCCAGTTTCACCCCGAGAAGTCGGGCAAGTACGGCCTGAAGCTTCTGGAGAACTTCGTCGCCAATGCAACCTGCACAAGGCCCTCTGGGGCTCAGGCGCAGCCAGCGGCCCGGGCGTAACCCCGCCCGCGTTTGCGTTTACAATACTGCCGTATGGAACTGATCCCCGCCATTGATCTGAAGGACGGGCGCTGCGTCCGGCTCTTCCAGGGCGACTTCGCCCAGACCACCGTCTACAGCGACGACCCCGTGGCGACCGCCTGCCGCTGGGTTGACCAGGGCGCCGCCAGGCTCCACGTGGTTGACCTCG
>DAOLDO010000120.1:0-10974 GCA_035327325.1 Chloroflexaceae bacterium
GGGCAGGCGAGCACCCTGGCCGTGGTGGCCAGCACCCTGGCCATCGCCGCCCTGTCCGGCCCGCTGCGGGCGCGCGTGCAGGGCCTGATTGACCGGCGCTTCTTCCGCAGGAAGTACGACGCGCAGCAGGTGCTGACCCAGTTCGCCCGGAGGGCCCAGCAGCAGGCCGACCTCGACGCGCTCAGCGGCGATGTGCTCACGACCGTGCGGGAGACGCTGGAGCCCGAGGGGGCGCGGCTGTGGCTGGTGCGACGATGACGCGGCGGGCGTACGACGCGCTGGTGGTCGGCGCGGGGCCCAACGGCCTCGCCGCGGCCTGCGTGCTGGCGCGCGCGGGCCGGCGCGTGCTGGTGATCGAGGCCGAGGAGCGCGTTGGGGGCGGGGTCTCCTCGGCGCCGCTCACCCTGCCGGGCTTCACCCACGACCTCGGCTCGGCGGTGCACCCGTTCGGCGTGGCCTCGCCCGTGTTCCGCTCGCTCGGGCTGGAGCGCTACGGGCTGCGCTGGGTGCAGCCGCCGACGCCCCTGGCCCACCCGCTCGACGGCGGGCGGGTCGTCACCCTGGAGCGCTCGGTGCGGGCCACGGCGGCCGCCATGGGGCGCGACGGGGCCGCCTACTACCGGCTGATGGCGCCGCTGGCCCGCTGGTGGGGGCGCATCCAGCCCCTCGTGCTCGACCCGCTGCGCCTCCCCGCGCACCCGGTGGCCGCGGCGCGCTTCGGGCTCAGGGCCCTCTGGCCGGCGGCGCTGCTGGCCCGGGCCCTCTTCCGCGAGGAGGCGGCGCCCGCCCTGCTGGCGGGGCTCGCCGGCCACTCCTTCCTGCCCCTGGAGGCGCCTCTGAGCGCGGCGCCGGCCCTGGTGCTCGGCGCCCTGGGCCACGCGGTCGGCTGGCCCATCCCCTGCGGCGGCGCCCAGGCCATCGCCGACGCCCTGGCGGCCTGCCTGCGCGCCCACGGCGGCGAGATCAGCACGGGCTGGCGAGTCGCCAGCCTCGACGAGCTCCCGCCCGCGCCGGCCGTGCTGCTCGACGTGGCGCCCCGCCAGCTGGTCGCGATCGCGGGCGACCGGCTGCCCGCGGGCTACAGGCGCAGGCTGGCGCGCTTCCGCCGGGGCCCGGGGGTGTTCAAGCTCGACTACGCGCTGGACGGCCCCGTGCCCTGGGCGAACCCGGCCTGCGCCCAGGCCGCGACGCTGCACCTCGGCGGCACGCTGGAGGAGATCGCCGCGGCCGAGCGGGCGCCGCACCGGGGCGAGCACGCCGCGCGGCCCTACGTGCTCGTCGCCCAGCCGTCGCTGTTCGACCCGACGCGCGCCCCAGAAGGCCGGCACACCCTCTGGGCCTACTGCCACGTGCCGGGCGGCTCGGCCGTGGACATGACCGCCGCGATCGAGGAGCAGATCGAGCGCTTCGCGCCGGGCTTCCGCGCGCGCGTGCTGGCCCGCAGCGCGATGGACTGCGCCGCCATGGAGGCGTGGAACGCCAACCTGGCCGGCGGCGACATCAGCGGGGGGCTGCCGGACTGGCGCCAGCTGCTCACCAGGCCCACGCTGAGCCTGCGCCCCCACCGCACGCCCGCGCCGGGGCTCTACCTCTGCTCGTCCTCGACGCCGCCCGGGCCGGGCGTGCACGGCGTGTGCGGGGCCCACGCCGCCCGGGCCGCCCTGGCCGACTGGCCCGCCTGAGGCGGGCAGGCGGGGCCCGGTCGCCGTGGCCGTCCGCCAGGAGGGCTAGGGCGCTTGCAGCGCAGGGTCTCGGGTGTCGGGCATAGGGTATGGCGTCCTGAAGCCCGAGACGCTTCGCCCATGCCCGAAGGGGTCGCCTGGGTGTGCACTAGGCAAAGGGGCCCGGCGATGCTCGCCCAGGTGCCGTTCGCGGCGCGGGGGCCGGGGGCTGGTGCCGGCGCGCGGCAGGGGACGCGAGGCGGAACGCGCAGGGGACGCTCGGGTGGTACGCTCGCGATGGGCTGCTCGCTGGCAGCCCATCGCGTACCACACAAGGAGCCCGCGCTTCTATGCATACGATCCTGCGCCAACCGCGCCTGCTGGGCCTGCTGCTCTGCAGCGTCTCCACCCTGTTCGTCGGCATGAGCCTGTTCCCCCTCTTCCCGCACTACGCGGCCGGGCTGGGGGCGGGCCCTGGCGCCGTCGGCGCCGCGCTCGCCGTGATCTACCTCGCCAGCACGATCGGCCCCCTCGCGACCAGGCTGGTCGCCAGGCGGATCAGCCGCAGGCTGCTCTTCATCGCGGCGGGGTGCCTCGGCCCGCCGTCCATCGCGCTGCTCGGCCAGGCCACGGCCCTGTGGCAGGCCGTGGCCCTGATGTCGGTCGCCTGGTTCTGCGGGGGCATCATCCTGACCCTGGTGAGCGTCTTTACCAGCATCTACGCCGACGTCGCCGTGCGCGCCCGGGCCTTCGCCGTGGTGTCGCTGGCGCCGCCCCTGGGCGGCCTGCTCGGCGGCGCCGCGACGGGCGCCCTGCTGAGCCGCTTCGACTTCGCCGCGGCCTGCCTCGTCCTCGGCGCCGTCTGGGTCATCCTGCCCCTGGTCGGCGCCCTCACCCTGGACGTCAGGGCCGAGCGCGGCCGCATGGCGACGCCCCCGCCGACGCGGGGCGGGGCCGCCGGCGGCGCCTTCGGTCTCGTGCTGGGGGCAAGCCTGCTGGCGCACATCGCCATCTCGGCCGGCAGGCTGGGCGGCTCGCTGCTGATGCAGACCCAGGCGCTGACGGCCGCCGCCGTGGCGACCACGGCCGCGGTGAGCGGCCTCGCCTCCATCCCCCTGATCCTGCTCTGCGGGGCCCTCGGCGACCGGGTGGGGCGGCGCGCCGCCTTCGTGCTCGCCTGCGCGCTCGCCGCGGCCGGCGCCGCCCTGCACCTCGGCGCCACGGCGCCCTGGCACTTCTGGGTGGCGGCGACCCTGCTGCTGACCGCCTACTGCGCCGCCGGGGCCCTCGCCGGGGCCCTGACCGCCGACACTGTGGCGCCGGCCGCCCTCGGCGGCGCGATGGCCCGCCTCTCGGCCGTCGGCTCCCTGGCCTCGGTGCTGAGCTTCGCCGGCACGGGCTACCTCTACGACCTGGCCGGCCCCGGCGCCCTCTTCGGCGCCGCCGCGCTGCTCGGGGTCGGCGCGGCCGCCGCGGTCCTGCGCCTCGGCACGGGCGGGCGGGCCCCCGCCGCCACCCCCGCCCTCGCCTCCGGCGACTGACCCACCGGCCGGCTTGGCGACCCCGGTCCGTGGTGGACGCGCCAGGGGACGCTTATGGGACGGCGCGCCGCTAGAGTCGGGGCACACGATACGCGGAAGGGGCCTGAGGCGGGCCCCAGCCACACAAGGAGGGACACCATGCGCCAGCTCGTCGTTCGGATCGCCGGCCTGCTCGCCCTGCTGCTTGCGCTCACCACTACGCCGCTGGGCGTCCATGCCCAGCCGAGCAGCCAGGCGTGCTGGGGTCAGGCCAGCGCCGTGTTCGCCCAGATGGGCGAGATGGGCGCGCACTCGAGCTCACAGGGCGAGCCCCGCGTCGGCCTGCGCAACCTGGCGGTCGCCCTCTACGAGGACGGCGTCCTGGCCGAGCCGACCCTCCAGGCCCTCGGCGCCTTCGTCGCCTCGGCCCTCGGCCTGAGCATTGACGCCTGCATGTAAGGTCGCCCGGCCGTCTCCCCTGTCGCCCCGGGGCCGCGTCAGACCAGACGCGGCCCCGGGCTTTTTGGCGCTCCTCCGCCGCGGCCCGCCGGGGAGATCGCTCGGCCGGGAAAGTGGACGCCAGCGTGGACGAGCCGGAGACGGACGGGCCGTACGCTGCCTATGGTTGAACGATCCGCCAGACGCCGGAGGCACAGCAGCATGACAGCGCCCGACCCGCAGCTCGACTCGCCCTGGCACCGGCTCGCCCCGTGGCCCACGGCCCGCGACGAGGCCCTGCGCGACATCGCCGCCTACCTGGCCGAGCCCGCGACTCAGGCGCAGCTCGAGAGCTGCGCCGCGACGAGCACCTACCCCGACGAGGCCCGCGCCGGGCTCCACGCCCGCGGCCTCGCCGGCTTCTTCGCCGAGGCGCCCCCGCACGATGACCCGGCCCGGGCGCCGGCCGGCTCCCGGATGACCATGGCCCACCTCGGGGCGCTCAACGAGCTGACGGCCTCGGTGGACACGGGGCTCTGCGTCACCGTGGCGGTCACCCCCTTCGCCCTGCTGCCGGTCTACCTCGCGGCCGAGCCGCCGCTGCTGCGCGAGGTCTTCGCCCGCGTGCGGGCCGGGGCCTACGGCGCGATGCTGCTCACCGAGCTCGCCAACGGCTCGAACCTGCTGGGTAACAGCACCACGGCCGAGGGCGGCGCGCTCGACGGCGCGGGGGCCTTCGCGCCCCTCGGCGCGGCCGCGGCTGCCCCGACACACTACCGGGTCACGGGGCGCAAGGACCTGATCAACGGCGGCGGGCGCCACGAGCTGCTCACCGTCTTCGCCCGCACGCGCGGGCCGGCGGGCGACGGGAGCCCCCTCGCCGCCCGCGGCGACTTCAGCCTCTTCGTCGTCGAGCGCGACGCGAGCGTCAGCTCGCCCCAGCGCTGGCCGACCCTGCCCGTGCCCGCCGCCGACATCTCCAGCGTCGAGCTGCGCGGCACCGTCGTGCCGGCCTGGCGACGGGTCGGCCGCGAGGGCGGCGGCTTCGCCCTGGTCCAGCGCACCCTCGCCATGTCGCGGGGCGGCGTGGGCGCGATGGCGGCGGGCCTGGCCCGCCGCGCCACCGCCATGGTCGCCGACTACGCCCAGCGGCGGGCGATCTACGGCCCCCCGATCCTGCGGCTTGGCGCCATCGCCGACCATCTGCTGCGCATGCGCGCCCTCGAGCTGGCCGTCGCCGCCCTGGCGCTGAAGGCCGCCGCGGCGCTGAACGCCCACGGCCCCGCCGCCGGCCACTACGGGGCGGTCGCCAAGTACGCCTGCTGCGCCCTGGCCGAGGCCGCCGTCGCCGAGGGGCGGGTGGCCCTCGGCAGCAGGGCCCTGCTCGCCGAGCACCCCTACCACCGGCTGCCCGCCGAGGCGGCCCTGCTGGACACCTTCGACGGCACCACCCACCTCGTACTCGACCAGCTCGCCTGGCGCCTGGCCCAGCTCGCCGCCGAGCCCGACGGCGGCGACGACGCCATCGCCACGATGGGGGCGGTCAACGCCGCCGCGCCGCGCAGCCTGCTGGCGGCTCGCGCCTCGGGCGCCCCCCTCGCCGTCGCCCCGGGGCCCTACCTGCGCCGCCTGGCCGAGCTGCCAGGCGAGCTCCCCCTCGGGCCCCTCGCCGACCTCGCCGAGGCCCTGCCGGCCCTGGCGCGGGCCTGCCGCGCCGACGGCCGCTGGGACGACGACCAGGGCCTGCGCTTCGCCCTCGCCCGCCCCCTGGCCCTGGTCGAGGCCCTGGTCGCTCTGGTCGAGCTGGGGGACGGGCCGCGCCGCGCCGCCCTGGGGATGGCCCCCCACGCCCTCGGGCCCGCCGGCCTGGCCATGCTCCCCTTCGCCTACGGCTGGCTCGGCGGGCAGGTCGCCGCCGAGCTGCGCGCCCTCGCCCTGCGCGAGGGCCTGACGCCGCCCCCCGGCCTCGCCGACGCCGAGGTGGCCCTTGGCCGCCTTGGCGCCGCCGCCCGCGCCGCCCTGCGCGGCAACCCGAGCACGCTTACAGGAGGATCCTGAATGACTACTCGCGAGCAGATTACGAACGAGCTGGCCCGGCTCTGCGCCATCAACACCGCCGCCGTCCGCGGCGAGGCCCGCCTGATCGAGTACGGCCTCGACTCGCTCCGCAGCCTCGAACTCGTCATCGCCCTTGAGGAGCGCTTCGACCTCGAGCTGCCCGACGAGCTGATCGCCCACGTCCGTACGGTTGACGATATGGTCGCCCTGATCGAGCGGCGCCTCGCCTGAGCACCGCCACCCTGATAAGAGAGAGCGCAATGGAACACCTCACAACCCTGAACGATGCCCTCGTGGCGGCCGCCGCCACAGCCGGGGGCTACACCTTCCTCGACGGCGACGCGCCCGACGAGCTGCCCTTCGCCGGTCTCGCCGAGCAGGCCCGCGCCTACGCCGGGGCCCTCCAGCACCTCGGCGTGGCGAAGGGCGACCGGGTCCTCGTCGCGCTGCCCACCGGCGCCGCGTTCGCCCGGGTCTTCTTCGGGCTGCTGCTGTGCGGCGCCACGCCCTGCGTGCTGCCGCCCCCCGCCCCCGAGGGCCTCGGCCACATGCGCGCCGTCGCCGACCGGATCGGCGCGCGGCTCCTGGTGACGACGGCGCCCGCCGCCGCCCAGCTCGCCCTCGCCGGCCTCCAGCTGCGCGTCTGCGCCGACGCGGATCTGGCGGGCGCCGCCCACCCCTTCGCCCCCGTGGCCGTGGCGCCGGGCGACCTGGCGATCGTCCAGGCCAGCTCGGGCACCACCGGCGCGCCCAAGTGCGTGGGCCTCACCCACGCCAACCTGCTCGCCAACATCGCCCAGATCGGCGAGCGCCTGGGCGGCTCCCGCGACGACGTGGTGGTCTCGTGGCTGCCCCTCTACCACGACATGGGCCTGATCGGCTGCTTCCTCTACACGCTCTGCTGGGAGCTGCGGGGCGTCTTCATGAGCCCGCAGCGCTTTATCAGGCACCCCGCCACCTGGCTGCGCGCCATCAGCGCCTACGGCGGCACCCTCTCGCCCGCGCCCAACTTCGCCTACGCCCTGGCGGCCCGCCGCCTCGCCGACCGCGACCTGGAGGGGCTCGACCTGGCGACCTGGCGCGCCGCGATGTGCGGCGCCGAGCTGATCGACGTGGCGGCCCTCGCCGCCTTCGCCGAGCGCTTCGCCCCCTACGGCCTGCGCGCCGGGAGCCTCGTCCCCTGCTACGGCCTCGCCGAGGCGTCGCTCTGCGTGACCATGCAGGACCCGGGCGCGGGCATGGCCTTCGAGCGCGTCGCCCGCGCCACGCTCGCCGCCGACGGCGTGGCCGTGCCCCTGTCCGCCCGCTCGCCCGAGGGTGCCACACTGGTCGTAGACTGCGGCAGGCCCGTGGCCGGCATGGCGGTCGAGGTCCGCGACGAGGCCGGGCGCCCCCTGTCCGAGGGGCACGTGGGCGCGATCTGGATCAGCGGGCCGTCGGTGACCGGCGGCTACCTGGGCGCCCCCGAGCTCACGGCCGCCACTATCAGCGGCGGCTGGCTTGGCACGGGCGACCTGGGGTACATGCGCGGCGGACGGCTCTTCGTGACGGGGCGGCGCAAGGATCTGATCATTATCAGGGGCCACAACTACCAGCCCGCCGAGTTCGAGGCGGCCGCCGCCGAGGTGCCCGGCGTCGCGCCGGGGCGCGTTGTCGCCGTCGGCGTCTACAGCCCCCACGAGGCGACCGAGCGCCTGGTCATCCTGGCCGAGCAGCCCCGCGAGGCCGGGCTGGACGAGCAGGCCCTGCGCGATGCGATCCGCCTGCGCGTGGGCCTGCGCACCGGCGTGCTCCCCGCCGAGGTGCTGATCGTCCCCCGCCACGGCCTGCCCAAGACCACCAGCGGCAAGCTCCAGCGGGCCCGCGCCCGCCAGCTCTTCCTCGAGCAGGCGCCCCGGGAGGCCGCGGCATGAGCAACCACCTCGCCACCCTCTCCGACGAGGAAGGCCGCGCCGCCTTCGCCTCGCGCCTGCGCCCCCACCTGGCCCGCCTGCTCCACGCCATCGGCCTCGACGTGGTCTACACGCGCGGCGCCGGCGACGAGCTGTTCTACCGCGACGAGACGGGCGCCGAGCGCGCCGTGCTCGATATGCTGGGCGGCTTCGGCGCCTCGCTCTTCGGCCACAGCCACCCCGACCTGGTCGAGCGCGCCGTCGCGCTGCTGCGCTCCGGGCGGCCCTTCGCCGCCCAGGGCAGCGCCAGGGCCTACGCCGGCCTGCTCGCCGAGCGGCTCTCCGCGCTGGTGGGGCGCGCGACGGGCCGCGGCTACATCACCACCCTGGCCGGCTCGGGCGCCGAGGCGGTCGAGGCGGCCCTCAAGCACGCCGCCCTCGAGCGGGCTGACCGCGCGGCGGCGCTGCTCGAGGAGACCCGCCGGGGTTGCGCCGCCGCCCACCTGGCCCTGAGCGCGGGCGCTGCCGACCTCGGCCCCCTGCTCGCCAAGGCCGCCCGCCGGCTCGGCGCCGACCAGATCGGGGGGCTGGACGAGCTGGAGGCGCTGCTGCTCCACCACAACCGGGCGGTCGTCGAGGCGCCGGGGCACTACCTGGCGCTCCGCGGCGCCTTCCACGGCAAGACCACCGGCGCCGTCAAGCTCACCTACAACCCCGAGTTCCGCGGCCCATGGCAGGGCGCCGGGCTCCAGGCGCGCTTCCTGCCGCCCGAGGAGCCCGCCGCCCTGGCCGAGGCCCTGGACGAGGCGGCGCGGGTCTGCTACATCGTGGCCCTGGACGAGGCCGGCGCGCCGCGCCTGGCCGCCCGCCCCTGGTCGCAGGTCGTCGCCTGTGTCGCCGAGCCGATCCAGGGCGAGGGCGGCATCCACGAGCTGTCGGCGGGCTACCTGCGCTCGCTGCGCGCCGCGGCCGACCGCGGGGGCTTCCCGCTCATCCTCGACGAGATCCAGAGCGGCATGGGCCGCACCGGCACCTTCCTCGCCTCCGAGCCATCCGGCGTCCGCGGCGACTACTACCTGCTCTCCAAGGCCCTGGGCGGCGGTCTGGCCAAGATCGGCGCGCTGCTGGTGGACGAGGGGCGCTACGTCGAGCGCTTCGGCTACCTGCACAGCTCGACCTTCGCCGACGACGACTTCTCGAGCGCGATCGCCCTCGGCGCCCTCGACCTGCTCGAGGCGGACGGCGGCGCCCTGATGCGGGCCTGCGCCGAGAAGGGCTGCTACCTGCTCGGGCGCCTCCGCGAGCTCCAGGCCCGCTACCCCGGGGTCATCGCCGACGTGCGCGGCCGCGGCCTGATGCTCGGCGTCGAGCTGCGCCCCCAGCACGGCTCGGCCTCGGCGCTGCTGCGCGTCGCCGCCGAGCAGAGCCTGACCGGCTTCCTGCTCAGCGGCTACCTGCTGAACGTCGAGGGCGTCAGGGTGGCCCCGACCCTCTCCGCCAACAACACCGTGCGCGTCGAGCCGTCGGCCTACGTTTCGCAAGGGGCGATGGACCGGCTCTGCGCCGCGCTCGAGCGCGCCGCGGCCATCCTCGCCCGCTCCGACGCCCGCGCCTTCGTGGGCTATATGGCCGGCCTCAGCCCCGGCGACGCCCCGGCCGCGAACCACCTCCCGCCGCCGGCCCTCGAGCCCGCCCCGGCGGAGGGAGCGCGGCGTGTGGCCTGCGTCGCCCACTTCATCGCCCCTGAGGACCTGCTGCGCTGGGACCCGACCCTCGCCCCCCTCAGCCCGGCGGCCTGCGAGGCGCTGCTCGAGCGGGCCTCGGCGGTGGTCGAGCCCTTCGTGGTGGCCGAGCGGCCGATTGAGTCGCCCCTCGGCGCGCGGGCCAGCGTCACCCTGGTGGGCCTGCCCCTGTCGGCGACCCAGGTGATGCGCCGGCTGCGCGACGGCCGGGCCGCCGAGGTCACAGCCCTGATCGAGGGGGCGGTGGAGCTGGCCCGCCGCCGCGGCGCCACCATGGTCGGCTTCGCCGGCTACACCTCGATCGCCACCAACAACTGCACCGACCTGGACGAGGATCGGCTCGGGCTCACCAGCGGCAACTCGCTCACCGCGGCCGCGGCCCTCGAGGCGACCGAGCTGGCGGCCCGCGAGCTGGGGATCGCCCCCGACCGCAGGCGCGTCGGCGTGCTCGGGGCCGCCGGCAACATCGGACGGGCCCTGGCCGAGATCGAGGCCGAGACGGCGGGCGCCCTCGTGCTGGTCGGCCGGCCGGGCACGCGCAGGCGGCTCGAGCGGCTGGCCGCGCAGCTCTGCGCCGCGGCCTGGCGCCGCGCCCGCGCCGGCGACGCCTCGGCAGGGCTCGCCCGCGCCCTGGCGCGCAGCGGCCTCGCCACCCGCCTCGCCGGCCTCGACGACACGGCGGTCGGGGCGGCGTCCGTCCGCCTGCTGGCCGAGCTCGGCGAGGAGGCGCCGATCGTCGTCAGCGAGGATATGGGGGCCCTGCGGCGCTGCGATGTGATCATCTGTGCCACGAACGCCCCCGAGCCCCTGATCCAGCCGGAGCACCTGGGCGACGGGCCCGTGCTGATCTGCGACGTGTCGGTGCCGGGCGACGTCGGCCCGGCGGTGGCGGCCGAGCGCCCGCTCGCCCGCGTGATCCGGGGCGGGATCGTGCGGCTGCCGCGCGGGCAGGCCCTGAGCTTCCCCGGCATGAACCTGCCCGACGGGCAGCTCTTCGCCTGCCTGAGCGAGGTGGCCCTGCTCGGCCTCGCCGGGGCCGGCGGGCACTTCTCCTACGGCCCGCTCCGGCCCGAGCGCGTGCGCCACATCAGGCGCCTCGCCGCCCTCCACGGCTTCGGCGTTGTGGTGGACGAAGGGTAAGCCAGCGTGGGCGATGGCGTAGCAAAGGGGCGCGGCGGCCAGCCGCGCCCCTTCAGATTCCCCGCCGACCGTTCAGGCCGCCCGCCGCCGCTCCAGACCCACGGGCGTCGCGCAGCAGCAGGGGCCCGCGGGCCCGACGCCCGGGCGCCAGCAGCCGCACGAGCCCGCGCCGCGGGCGCAGCGCCAGCACGAGGCCACCCGCGTGTCGGCCAGCTCGACGCCGAGCAGGGCCGCGCCCCACCACGCCCGCAGGTCGTCCCGCGCGTCGGCCAGCACGACGGCGCCGTCGGCCCGGAACGAGAGCCGGCCGACCGGGCGGAAGCCGGCCCTGGCCATGCCCGCGCCCGAGGGCAGGTTCTCGGGCGCGTGGATGATCCAGGCCCGGGCCGCCCGCTCTGAGCGGGCCATCACCTGGAGCAGGCGCGGGTAGAGCCCGAGGCCGCGGTAGGCCGGCAGGGTCGCGAAGTCCCAGAAGTAGCGCTCGTCCCGCGGCAGCCGGAAGCGCAGGTCCAGCTCGCCGACC
>DAOLDO010000121.1:0-10882 GCA_035327325.1 Chloroflexaceae bacterium
CCCGCCCCACGCCGGTGACCCGCCGTGCTATACTAGGCGCAGCAGGGGGGCCGGGCCTGGCGCCGCACAGGTCACCCCTGGCGGCCGCAGAAACGCTTTACACACGCGGCCCGGGCGCCGGCCTTCGCGGCGGCGCCGGTCGGTAACGCGTCAGCGCCGGCAGGCGGTATACTAGGGAGCGCTGCAGGTCGTCGCGGCGCGCGGGCCAGTCCGCCGGACGGGGGGTGTTCAGGGATGCTAGAGCCGGGCGCCATCCTTCAGGACCGCTACAAGATTATCGCCCCCGCCGGGAAAGGGGGCATGGGCTCGGTCTACAGGGCGCGCGACCTGCGGCTGCGCACCGACGTCGCCCTGAAAGAGACGCTGTTCAGCGACGACGTGTACCGGCGCGCCTTCGAGCAGGAGGCCCAGATCCTGGCCCGTCTGCGCCACCAGGCCCTGCCCCGGGTGATTGACCACTTCATCGAGGGCCAGGGCCAGTTCCTGGTGATGGAGTACATCCACGGCGAAGACCTCGGCAACCAGCTGGTCAGGCTCGGCTCACGCTTCGCCTCGCCCCAGGCCCTGCCCATGATCCTGCGCTGGGCCGACCAGCTGCTCGACGCCCTCCACTACCTCCACACCCGCCCCGTCCCGGTCTTCCACCGCGACATCAAGCCCAAGAACCTCAAGCTCACGCAGAGCTACGACATCATCCTGCTCGACTTCGGCCTCGCCCGCGGCGGCATGACCGTGGCGATGAGCCACGAGGCCCCGCCCGCGGGGGCCGACCAGCGCAGGATCTACGGCTTCACGCCGCCCTACGCGCCCGCCGAGCAGATGCGCGACGGCGAGCCCGACCCCCGCAGCGACCTGTACTCCCTCGCGGCGACGCTCTACCACCTGCTGACGGCGACCCTGCCCGCCGACGCCACGGGCCGCATGTCCAGGATCGCCAACGGCCAGCCCGACCCGCTGCGCCCGGCCCACAGCGTGGCGCCCCATGTGCCCGAGGCGGTGGGCGACCTGCTCCAGCGCGCCATGGCCATGCTGATTGACGACCGCCCCGCCAGCGCCCGCGAGATGCGCGCCGAGCTGGCCCGCGCCAGGGCCGCCCTCGCCGGCGCGAAGTCCGACCCGGCCATCTCGGACGACGCCCCATCGCCCCGCCCCAAGGCCCCCCAGGAGGGCGCCGCGCCGCCGCCGGCTCCGCCCCTCGAGGGGCTCATCCCGAGCGCCACGCCGTTCCCCGGGGCGATCACCCCCAACGTGGCCCAGCCCTTCGGCGCCGCCGAGGCCACGCCGGTGGGCACGCTGCTGCGCATGCTCACCACGGGGAGCCCAATCCGCGCCCTGGCCTTCAGCCCCAGCGGCGAGCTGCTCGCGGCCGGCTACGACGACCACACCGTCGGCCTCTGGCGCCTGAGCGACTACGAGCACGTAGCGACGCTCAAGGGCCACCGCAGCAGCGTGCGCAGCGTGCGCTTCGCGCCCCAGGGCGGGCTGCTCGCCACCGGCAGCGACGACGAAACCGTGCGCCTCTGGCAGGTCGGCCCAGGCGCGAGCCTGCGCCAGCTGAAGGTGCCGGGCTGCCCCGTCGAGAGCATCGTCTTCAGCCCCGACGGGCGGCTCCTCGCGGTCGGCGGCTGGGGCGGCTCGATCACCCTCTGCTCGGTCGAGGGCGACCGGCTGCGCGTGAACGACGCGCTGCCCTGCCCGTTCGTCCACAGCCTGAGCTTCAGCCCGGACGGCGGGCTCCTGGCGGCCGGCGGCTACGACGGCCTGGTCTACCTCTGGTCAATGGCCGACAACGCCCCCCTGCCGCCCCTCCCCGCGTTCACGACCTTTATCCTCGCGCTGGCCTTCAGCCCCGACGGCGCCCGCCTGGCCGCCAGCAGCAACACGGGGGTGCGGCTCTGGCGCACGAGCGACCACAAGCCGATCGAGCTGCTGGAGGGCCACAGGGGCCCGGTGCACGCCATCGCCTTCAGCCCCGACTCGCGGACCCTCGCCACCGGCAGCGAGGACAAGAGCGTGCGCCTCTGGCGGGTGAGCGACGGCACGATGATCCCCATCCCCCTTGAGCACCGCGGCGGGGTGGCCAGCCTCTGCTACAGCCCCGACGGCCGCACGCTCGCCACGGGCAGCCACGACGGGCGCATCTGCCTCTGGGCGGTCCGCGGCTAGGGCCTGCAAACGCCCGGGCCGGAGGCCCCCCTACCCCCGCACGCGCCTTACCAGCGCGAGGATGCGCTCCGCCCGCCGCCCGTAGGTATGCTCCGCGGCCAGGGCCCGTCTCGCCGCCGCGCCGTCCGGGTCGGGCGCGGCGGCCAGGGCCGCCGCGAGGGCCGCCGTCAGCCCGTCCAGGTCGCGCCTGGCGAAGGAGTGGCACAGCCCCGCCGGCACGATCTCGTGCAGCGCGGGCAGCGCCGGCAGGGCCAGGGGCTGGCCCAGGGCCAGGTACTCGAACAGCTTCAGGGGCGACGCCGTCACGTCCGTCACCGTGTCGGGGATGGCCAGGGCGTCGGCGACCGCCAGGTAGGCCACCACCTCGGCCTGGGGGCGCGGCGGCACCAGCACCACTGTGGGCGCGCCGCCGGGGGCGTGGGCGGCCGGGGCGGCGCCCTCGGCCACGCGCAGGCCCAGGCTGCGGGCCTGCCGTGCCAGCTCGGCCCGCTCGCCGTCGCGCCCGCCGACAAGCAGCAGGGTCAGGCCGGGGTGGGCCGCGCCCAGGCGCGCCGCCGCCGCCAGCAGCCCGTCGAGCCAGCGATGGGCGAAGGTCATCCCCGCGTAGGCCACCACCGGCGCGTCGGCCGGCAGGCCCAGAGCCGCCCGCGCCGCCGCCCGGTCCCGCGGGGCGAAGAGCCGCTCGTCGTAGGCGTCGGGGATCACCGCCACCTCGGCCGGGTCGCGCCAGCCGATCTGGGCCAGCAGCCGCCTGAAGTCGTCGGTCAGCGAGGCCACCGCCGCCGAGCGGGTGAGGGCCGCCCGGTCAATCAGGTGCAGCAGGCCCGCCGCCCACGGCTCCTTCGCCCGCGACGGGTTGCGCGACTCGAGGTCGTGGGCCTCGTAGATCACCGGCACGCCCAGCAGCGGCCCCAGCAGGCCCGCCCACCAGGCCGCGATGATCGCCTGGCGCACGTACACCGCCTCGACCCGCGCGCGGCGCGGTGCCACCACGGCGGCGGTCATGAAGGCGAAGGCCGTGTGCTCGAGGTAGTAGAGCAGGGTGGACCGGTGGAGCCGCGAGAGCTTGCCGATGGCCGGGCGGGGCATGTGCAGGGCGCCCAGCTCGGCGAAGCGGCTCGGCTCGCGCCCCCAGCGCGGGATGATCGCCAGGGTGTCGGGGCGGCGGGCCCGCAGCTCGCGCAGGGTCGTGTGGGTCTGGAGGGCGTTGGCCGACTGGAGGCTCAGGCTGGTGGGGTAGGCGATGTAGACGATCATGGCCGCGCAAGTGTAGCGCAGAGCCTCTAAACGCGCAATCGGCCGCCGTCGCGTATAATCAGCGCGAGCCCCCCTCTCTTGCAGCGACCGGAGGACTGTTATGTCGAGCGACCCCAGGGAGCGCAGCCGCGTGCTCATTGACGGCAAGTCGCGGGCGGCCGCCCGCTCCTATTTCAAGGCGATCGGCTTCGGCGACGCCGACCTGGGGCGGCCGATCGTCGGCATCGCCAACACCTGGATCGAGACCATGCCCTGCAACTACACCCTGCGCGAGCTGGCGGCCTCGGTGAAGGAGGGCGTCAGGGCCGCCGGCGGCACGCCCATGGAGTTCAACACCGTGGCCGTGTCCGACGGCATCACCATGGGCACCCAGGGCATGAAGACCAGCCTGATGAGCCGCGACATGATCGCCGACTCGATCGAGCTGATGGGCCGGGCCTACATGTTCGACGCCATCGTCGCCCTGGTCGCCTGCGACAAGACCATCCCGGGCGCCGCGATGGGCCTGGCCCGCCTCAACGTCCCCGGCCTGATGCTCTACGGCGGCTCGATCATGCCCGGCGTCTACAGGGGCCGCGAGATCACCATCCAGCACGTCTTCGAGGCCATCGGCGCCAACGCCGCCGGCCGCATCTCCGACGAGGAGCTGAAGGAGATCGAGGACGTGGCCTGCCCCGGCCCCGGCGCCTGCGGCGGCCAGTACACCGCCAACACCATGGCCACCCTCTTCGAGCTGGTCGGCCTGGCGCCGATGGGCTCGTCGTCCATCCCCGCCGTGGACCCGCGCAAGGCCGAGGAGGGCGTGCGCGCCGGCCGGGTCGTGATGGACCTGCTGCGCCGCGGCGTGAGGCCCCGCGACATCCTCACCCGCGCCGCCTTCGAGAACGGCATCGCCAGCGTCGCCGCCACTGGCGGCTCGACCAACGCCGTGCTGCACATGCTCGCCCTGGCCCACGAGATCGGCCTCGAGCTGGAGATTGACGACTTCGACCGCATCAGCAACCGCACGCCCCTCTATGTGGACCTGATGCCCGGCGGGCGCTTCACGGCCGTGGACGTGGACCGGGCCGGCGGCATCCAGCTGATCGCCAGGCGCCTGATCGAGGCCGGCCACCTCGACGGCGCGGCCATGACCGTGACCGGCCGCACCCTCGCCGAGGAGGCGGCGTCCGCCGTCGAGACCCCCGGCCAGGAGGTGATCCGCCCCGTCGGCCAGCCCCTCAAGCCCACCGGCGGCCTGGTCATCCTCAAGGGCAGCCTGGCCCCCGAGGGCGCCGTGGTCAAGGTCGCCGGCCACGAGCGCCCCTTCCACAAGGGCCCCGCCCGCGTCTTCGACTCGGAGGAGGACGCGATGAGCGCCGTGCTCACCCGCCAGATCCAGCCGGGCGACGTGGTGGTCATCAGGTACGAGGGCCCCCGCGGCGGCCCCGGCATGCGCGAGATGCTCGGCGTCACCGCCGCCATCGTCGGCCAGGGCCTCGGCGAGACGGTGGCCCTGATCACAGACGGGCGCTTCAGCGGCGCCACCCGCGGCCTCATGGTCGGCCACGTCGCCCCCGAGGCCGCCCGCGGCGGCCCCATCGCCGCCCTGCGCGACGGCGACGAGGTGACGATTGACATCGAGGGCCGCCGCCTCGAGCTCGCCCTCACCCCCGACGAGCTGGCCGCCCGCATGGCCGACTGGCAGCCCCCCGCCCCCCGCTTCACCTGGGGCGCCATGGCCCGCTACGCCGCCTGCGTCTCCTCCGCCGCCAAGGGCGCCGTGCTCGAGACGCCCCCGATCTAGCACTGCGTCCAAGCTCAGCTGCGGGGGCGGGTGCGGAGGGGCGGCCACGCTGGGCCGCCCTTGCGCCCGAGCGCAGCAGGTACGGGCGCCCCGGCGTAGACGCCCGGCCTGGGAGCGACAACCCATCAGGTTTGCGCTGACAGCCGCCCGCCACCCTGCCGCCGGCCGGGGCGGCCCATTGCCGGCTGCTTGCCAGGTTGGCCGGCTCCCATTTCGCGGGGCCGTCGTTTACAATAACTCCTGCCCCGCCAGCCACAGCGACCGCCTCGCCTTCGCCCGAGCGGGGGGAAAGGGGGACAGGCTATGGCGAGCATCCCGTCAGGCGTCGCGCCCGTGGAGGTGCAGGTCGAGCGCCTGCTGCCCAGCGGCCTGCTCGTGCGCCTTGAGGGCGGCCTGACCGGGCTGATCCGCGAGCGCGAGCTCGCCTGGAGCCGCGAGGGGTGCCGCGACTGGGCCCGGCGCTTCGCCGTCGGCGACCGCCTGCGGGCCGTGGTGCTCGACGCGGGCGACGGCGAGCGCGTCGAGCTGAGCCTGCGCCTCGCCGAGGACGACCCCTGGGCCCGGCTCGATCTGCGCCGCGACCTGGGGCGCCTGGCCGAGGGCGAGGTCACGGGCGTCCACCCCTACGGCGTGTTCGTCGAGCTCGCGCCCGGCGTGACCGGCCTGCTGCGCCGCTCGCGCCTGCCGGCCTGGGCCGCCGAGCGCGCCCTCGAGGAGCTGTTCTGGGTCGGCGACCGCGTGCTCGTGACGATCGAGCGCGTTGACTTGGCCCAGCGCCAGCTCGGGCTGAGCCTGAGCCGCGCCCTCGAGCGGCGCTGGGCCGGCCTGCCCGCCGGGCCAGCCGCCGCCGCCCCTGCTCCGCCCGCCGCCCCGCCGGCCGCCCGCGCCCCCATCGCCGCGCGCGTGCTGGTGGTCGAGGACGACCCCGAGCAGCTCGCGGCCCTCGCCCTCTGGCTGCGCGAGGCCGGCTGCGAGGTGCTGAGCGCGGCCAGCGGCGAGGCCGCCCTCGAGGCCCTCGACCGCGGGCCGCTCGACCTGGTGCTCAGCGACTTCGGCCTCCCCGGGATCGACGGGGCCGCCACCCTCGCCGCGGTCCGCCGGCGCCGGCCCGAGCTGCGCTGCGCCCTGATGACCGACTGGTCCCGGCTCAACGGCGACGAGGGCCGGGTCGAGCAGCTGGCCCGCGACGGCGTGGGCCTCCTGCTCAAGCCCCTGCGCGCGGCCGACCTGGACGGCCTGCTCGCCGAGCAGGCCGAGCCCGGGCTGTCCCTCGACGAGGCGGCGCGGGGCGCCCTGCTCGTCGAGCCGCCCGCGCGCCGCGAGCGGCCCGAGCGCCAGGGGGTGCCGCAGCTGCTCGAGCGCCTGCTGAGCGCCGCCGGCGCCTCCAGGGTGGTGCTTTTCGGCCTGGACCAGGCCCGGCGCAAGGTGCAGATCGTGGCCGAGGCCGGCGGCCCGCCCCTTGACCACAGCCTCGCCGCCGACCTGATCTACAGCCCCGTGCGCGACGTGGCCGAGGACGGGCGCCAGTTCCGCGTCCACGACGCCCTGCTCGCCGAGGCCCGCGTGCGCTACCTGCGCCCCCTGCTCGAGTTTCGCGCCTGCCTGGGCCTGCCCGTGCCGGTTGAGGCCGCCACGCGCTACGCCCTGTTCCTCTTCGCCGCGCGGCCCGGCCCGCTCAGCCCGGCCCAGGAGGAGCACGTCGGCGCGGTCGCCCTGGCCGTTGGCGCGACCATCGAGCGCCAGCTGCTGCTCGGCCACAGCCAGACGACCCAGCGCCTGGCCCTGCTCGGCCAGCTCGGGCGCGCCCTGGTCCACGAGATCAACCATCACCTCGGCACGGTCGCCATCGCCCAGAGCACCCTCGCCAGCCACCTCGGGCGGATTGACCTCGCCCGGGGCCCCGGCCCAGACCTCGAGCGCCAGCTCGCCGGCGCCCGTGCCTCGCACCAGCTGCTCGCCCGCGGACTCGAGAACCTCATCGGCACGGCCCAGGTCTTCGGCCAGGTGGCCGCGCCCCAGCACGAGCAGACGGTGGACGTCGCCGGCGCCCTGCGCGAGGTCGCCGTGCTCGTGCGCGACCTCGCCGACCGGGCCCACGTCCGCCTGCACCTCGACCTGGCGCCCGACCTGCCCGCGCTCGCCATCCAGGCCGTCCCGCTCCAGCAGATCCTGCTCAACGTCGTGCTGAACGCCATCCAGCAGGTCGAGCTGCTGCGCGGCGCGGCGGGCGGCAATGTGGTGCTGCGCGCCCTCCCCGGCGCCGACGGCGTGCAGGTGCTGGTCGAGGACGACGGCCCCGGCGTCCACCGCCGGCTCTGGGAGCGCGTCTTCGAGCTCGGCTTCACCACCCGCCGCGAGGGCGGCAGCGGTCTGGGGCTCTACATCACGCGGAGCCTGGCCGAGTCCCTCGGCGCCAGGGTGTGGATCGCCGAGAGCCGGGCCCTGTGGGGAACCACCTTCGCCATCAGCCTGCCGGCGGGCCAGGCGCGCCAGGAGGCCCCATGACCATCCGAGTGCTCATCCTCGACGACGAGCCGCTGTTCGGCCAGAGCCTGGTGCAGAGCCTGGCCCTCTGCGACGACCCGCCGATCGACGCGGTGGCCGTGGTCACTGCGGCCGAGGCCCTGGCGGCGGCCCGCGAGGGCGCGGGCGCGGGCGCGCCCTTCGACGCGTTCCTGATCGACCAGCGCCTCGGCCCCGGCCCCGACGGCATTGACGTGCTCAGGCAGCTGCTCGCCCTGAGCCCGCGCAGCGACGCGGTGGTCTTCACCATTGCGGGCGACCGCGAGGCTGGCATGCGCGCCTACCAGGCCGGCGCCTACCGCTATCTGCACAAGCCCTTCCGCGCCGAGGAGCTGGTGCTGGTGCTCCAGACCCTCCAGCGCATGCGCGAGACCCGCTTCGAGCGCGACTGGCTGCGCGTGATCGCCCAGATCGCCGAGGCGGCCCAGCGCCTGCTCTCGCTGGCCGAGGTGCAGCGCGAGATCGTGATGAGCGGCGAGCTGCTGGGCTTCGAGCGCACGCGCCTGTGGCTCTACGACCCCGAGCAGCACGCCATGGTCGGCGCGGCCCAGCGGGGCCGCCACGGCGCCGCCGACCTGGCCGGCTTCCGCTTCCCCGCCGATAGCTCGCCCTACATGCGCCTGCTGGTGGACCACGCCGGGCCGATCGTCTTCCAGGCCCAGGCCGAGGGGCCGAGCTACCTGGTCCGGACCTTCGGGGACGACGGCTACAGGGCCCCGATCGGCGAGTGGGTGGGCCTGCCCCTGCGCACCAGCGTCGGCCTGATCGGCGTGCTCATGCTCGACAACTACGAGCACCCCCGCCGCATCCCCGCCGACCAGCTCGCCGCCCTGACCGTCTTCGGCAGCCAAGTCGCCGTCGCCCTCGAGCGGGCCCAGCTCCACGAGCGCCGCGCCCGCGAGATCGCGGTCATGGCCGAGATCGGCCGCCTGATCGCCCACAGCGTGGCCACCCAGCCCCTCGGCGACCTGCTCGAGCAGATCCGCGGCCAGGTCGGCGCGCTGATGAGCGTCGAGAACTGCTTCGTCGCCCTCGCCAACCCCGAGACCGACCAGCTCGACCTGCGCCTGGAGGTCGAGGGCGGCGCGCCCCGCAGGCCCCACAGCCTCAGCCGGCGCACCGGCCTGGTGAGCTGGGTGGTAGCCCACGGCGCGCCCCTGCTGCTGGCCGGCGGCGAGGCCATCGAGCAGTTCGCCCGCGAGCGCCGGGTCAGGCGCAGGGGCGCCAGGGCCCAGTGCTGGCTCGGCGTGCCCCTCACCCTCGAGGGCCAGACCATCGGCGCCATGGTCGTCCAGAGCTACGAGGACCCCGCGGCCTACAGCGAGGAGGACCAGCGCCTGCTGGTCGCGGTCGCCGCCCAGGTGGCCGGCGCCGTCCACACCGCCCGCCTGGCCGAGGAGGCCGAGCTCGACCGCAGGCGCCTGCGCACCCTGGTGGACGCCGGGCGCGAGCTGATCGGCCTGGCCGACGAGGACGAGGAGCGCTTCTGGCACCTGGCCCTGACCATCAGCACGGCGGGCTACGCGATCGGCTTCAACCGGGCCGCGCTCCTGCTGCTCAGCCCCGACGGCTCGGCCCTGCGCGGCCGGCTCGGCATCGGCCACCTGAAAAGCCGCAGGGCCCGCGCCGCCTGGCGCCACGACGAGGCCCGCAGCCTCGACCTGCCCGGCTACAGGCGCATGCTCGCCGAGGGCCGCCTCGCGCCGAGCGACCTGCACCAGCAGGTGCGCGAGCTGGAGCTGCCCCTCGCCGACAACGAGCTGTTCGCCGCGGCCCTCCGCGAGCGCCGGCGGGTCGGGGTCGAGCGCCAGGCCCTAGGGCGGCTCGCCCCGGCCTTCGTGAGCGCCCTCGGCAGCCACCCCTGCGCCCTGCTCCCGATCTACGCGGGCGAGAAGCGCTTCGGCCTGCTGGTCGTGGACAACGCCACCACCGGAATGCAGCTGCTCCCCAGCCGCCTCGACCAGCTGGAGACCTGGGTGGCCCAGGTGGCCCTCGCCTACGAGAACCGGCGCCAGCACGCCGCGAGCGAGGGTCTGGTGCGCCACGCGCCCGACCTGCTGGCCCACGCCGCCGCCAAGCCGCTCCAGGAGACCCTGGGCGCGATCTGCGAGATGGCCCTGGCCCTCACCGCGGCCGACAACGCCATGATCTACCCTCTCGACCCCGAGGAGGACCGCTTCGACACGCGGCGGATCGGCCTGGCCGGCGGCCTGCTCCAGAGCTTCGACCCCGCCGAGCCCCCCGACCTCGCGCCAGACGAGCTGCGGGCCATGGGGCCGGACGACCTGCGCGTGCTGGCCAGCATCGAGCCCGCCGCCCTCGACAGCCGCCAGGCGTTCATCAGGCGCGAGCGGATCCGGGCCTCGATCGCCGCCCCGCTCCGCCGGCCGGTCAGCGGCGACCTGGTGGGGCTGCTCTACCTGAACTACCGCAACCCCCAGCGCTTCTCGCACCACGAGCTGACCCTGGCCCGCAACCCGCGCTTCTACCGCGAGCCCGCGAAGCTCGACCGGGCGCGCCTGCTGATGGGCGCCGCCGCCAGCAATCCCCTGGTGCTCTACGAGCAGGGCGCCATTGACGTGGCCGAGGTGCCCTCCTACGCCCTCGCCCGCGTGCAGGACGCGAGCAACCCCCTCTCGCGTGAGCTTGTGAGCGTGCCCCAGCTGGCGCTCTTCTACCTGGGCCTCAACGTGACCCAGCCCCCGTTCGACGACCCGAAGGTGCGCGAGGCGTTCACGCTGCTGATTGACCGCGCGAGGCTGGCCGAGGTGACCCTGAACGGGGCGGCCCAGCCCGCCTACGGCGTGCTGCCGCCCGGCATCCCCGGCTACAACCCCGAGCTGCCGCCGGTCGCCGCGGACGCGGCGCGGGCCCGCGCCCTGATCGCCGAGTCGCGCTACGGCAGCCCCGCCAACCTGCCGCCGATCGTGGCCTACGGCAGCTGGGCGACCACGCTGAGCGAGGTGGCCGAGGAGGCCCTGGGTATCGGCGTCGAGGTGCGTGACTACGAGGACTTCGGCGCCTACCTGGCCGCCCTCGAGCGGGCCGAGTTCCAGCTCTACGGCAGCGGCTGGGTCGCCGACTACCCCGACCCCGAGAACTTCCTCGACCTGCTGTTCCGCGGCGGCAGCGGCGAGAACCACACCGCCT
>DAOLDO010000122.1:0-8663 GCA_035327325.1 Chloroflexaceae bacterium
CGGCCCCGTCGCGCAGGCGCAGGGTGACGGGCCGGCCCGCGCCGGCGGGGCCGGGCTCGATCGCCGGGGCGAAGGGCCGCCAGGCCGGCGCGCCGTCTCCGAGGCGCACCTCGACCGCCGCGACGCCGCTCGTCGCGTCGTGGGCCCTGAGGATGAGCCCGGTCGGCGAGGCCGGGTCGCGGGCGGCCCACCCGGCCGGCGCCACGGTGTCGAGGAGCACAGGCAGGGCGAAGGGCAGCGAGGCGAGCCCCGCGGCATCGCTGAAGCGCACGAAGATCGTGCGGGCCCCATCGCCCGGGGCGAGGGGGAAGGGCAGCTCGGCGGCGTAGGGCTGCCACTCGGCGCCGCCGAAGTCGGGGCGTTCGCTCAGCTGCACGGCCCTGGTGCTCGCCGGCGCGCCGAGGCGCACCGGCAGGCTCAGGCTGTTGACCGCGGCCGGCGCCGCCGGGCTGTAGGCGGGCGCGGGCCCCAGCCAGCTCACAGCGACCTGACGCCGCGCCGGGGCCGAGACAACGCCCGCGCTGTTGACCGCGCGCGCCTCGACAGTGTAGACCCCATCGTAGACGGGCAGTTCGAAGGCGAACGCCTCGGCGGCCTCGTCATAGGCGCCGTCCGCGGCGGGCACGGGCAGCCACGGCCCGCCGTCAACTCGGTACTCCACGGCGGCGATCGTGTTCAGGGTGACCTGCTGCTGGTGCGGCGCGGGGAAGGGCAGGTCGCGGCTGCCGCCGCTGAGGAGCGGGCGACCGCTGCCCGCGGCGAGCCGCTCCTCGGCCAGATCAATGGACGGAGCCGTGTCCAGCGGGTCAATCACGCCGTCGCCGTCGCTGTCCTGGTAGCCCACCTGGGCGCGCGCCGAGGGGTCAACCTGGCCGGCGACGAAGGCGCCCAGCGGCTCGAGCATGATGCTGGGCTCGCGGCCGCCGCAGCCGCCGTACTGGCTGTTGCTGGTGGGGGCGTTGAGGTAGCCGCTGCGCCGCTCGCAGGCGACCCGCGCGGCGGCGTACTGGTCGAGGGCGCCGAAGGTGTGGCCCAGCTCGTGGGCGATCACGGGGGCCAGGCGCGCCGCGCCGTAGGGCCCGGCGTCAGAGGTGACGACCATATGGGGTCCGTTGATGTAGGCGTAGGCGAAGCGCCCGTCGGCGAGATGGCCCGTGGGGTGGGCCGAGCTGTCCACGACGAAGATCGTGGTGGTCCAGTCGCTGCCCGTGGCGGCGCGGTGGGCGTCGCCCGCGGCGTAGAGCTGGTCGAAGTAGCTGGGTCCGGTGTACCCGAGCCGGGCCAGGGCGTCGCCGATCCACAGCCCCTCCTCGGCCAGACCGTGGGCGACCGGCTCGTAGGCGGTGGGGGCGACGTCCACGCGCAGGGCGAAGCGCAGCCTCGCCAGGGGCAGGCGGGCGGCCCACCAGTCCAGGGCGCTCTGCACCTGGGCGGTGACATGGGCGATCTCCGCGGGCGTCCAGCTCTCGGTGGAGGGCTCGGCGCCGCCGTCGCTCTCGGGCAGCACCAGGCGCACGGCCACCTTGCCCGCCAGGTACTGGCTCGGGCCGCGCATGTCGCCGGCCGCGCTGAGGGCGGCGGCGCGCGGCGGGGCGACCAGGGCGTCGCCGATCAGGGGGGACAGCTCCTCGGCCGCGGGCCGGGCTGAGCTGACGAGGGGCGTGAGGGCGAAGGCCAGGGCCATGGCGCAGAGGGGCAGGAGGGCGCGCATCGTGGTTCCTCGGGTGCGTGGCGTGGTGGGATGTCTGGAACACGCTGTCCGCTGCGCCTATGGTACGCCCGCGGGCGCACATTTCCCAGAGTGCTAATGGTCCTGACGGGCCGGGCCAGGGGGCATACGGCCGGGTAGGGTAAGAGTACTATCGGCGGAGGGGGGAGGGGGGAGGGGGGAGGGGGGAGGTGGGAGGGGGCGGCGCTGCTCACACCTCACGCCACGGGCGACTGTACGTGGCCCTACGCGCCGAGCGGGGCGAGCCCGAGGGCCACGCTTGCCCCGTCGAGGGCTGCATCGCCGCGATGGGCGCCCGGCGGGGGCGGCCCCATGGTGAGCGCGTCGGCCAGGGTCTCGCCCTGGATGAAGGGGCCCCAGGTGGATAGGGCCGACCGCACGAGGTCGCCCGCTGGCCCGGCGGGCGGGTCAAGCCAGAGGGCAACACGCTCGGCGACGGCGAGCCCGGCGCCCTTGCGCAGCTCCTGGACGGCGCGGACGAGGTCGCGGGCCAGGCCCTCGGCGCGCAGCTCGTCGGTGAGGGCGGTGTCGAGGGCCACCTGGGCCCCGCCCTCGGCGGCTACGGCGTAGCCCGCCAGGGGCGCGCTCTCCACCAGGAGCTCGTCGGGCGCCAGGGCGAGGGGGCCGTCGGGCAGGGCGAGCTCGACTGGCTCGCCGGCGGCGACGCCCCGCGCGACCGCCTCGGCCTCGGCGGGGCCCAGGGCGGCCAGGGCGGCGCGCAGGGCCGGCAGGCGCGGGCCGAGCCGCGGGCCGAGCCGCGGCAGGTTGGGCCGCACGCGGAAGCCGGCCAGGCCCGCGCCGGGGTCGAGCAGCTCCACCGCCTTGACGTTCAGCTCGTCGCGCAGCTGCTCCTCGTGGCGCAGCAGGGCGGCGCGCGTCGCCGCGTCGGGGGCGACGGCCAGCAGGCGGGCGAGGGGCTGGCGCACGCGCAGGCCGGCGGCCCTGCGGGCGGCGTGGCCCAGCCGCGCCACCTGGCGCACGGCGACCATCTCGCCCAGCAGCGCCCCGTCGGCGGCCGAGGGGGCCGCCGCGGGCTCCGGGTAGCCGGCGAGGTGGACGCTCGCGGGGGCCCCGGGCTCGACGGCACGCACGAGGTTCTGGTAAAGCTCCTCGCTCAGAAACGGCAGCGCGGGCGCGAGCAGCCGGGCCAGGGTGACGAGCGCGCCATAGAGCGCGGCGTACGCGGCCTCTTTGTCGGCGCGGCCGGCGCCGCGCGCCGCGCCCCAGAAGCGCCGCCGCGAGCGCCGCACGTACCAGTTCGACAGATCGTCGAGGAACGCCTCCACCTCCTGGGTGAAGCCGCGGGCGTCGTAGCCGCCCAGGCGCTCCCTTGACGTCGCCACGAGCTGCTCGACGCGCAGGGCCAGCCAGCGGTCGAGGGGCGCCGCCTCGCCCGCCTGGGCGTGCGGCTTGCGCCAGGCGCCGGGGGCAGGCCGCCACCCGTCGAGCCTGGCGTAGGTGACGAAGAAGCGGTAGACCTCCCACAGGGGCTGGAGGCGGCGCGCCGCCTCCTCGACGAGTCCCGGGCCGAGGTTGAGGTTGCGCTCGAGGGCCGCGCCGGCGAAGAGCCAGCGCAGGGGCTCGACGCCGTGCCAGGCGACGGCGTTCTCGAACCAGATCGCGGTGCCCTTGCTCTTGTGCATCTCGGCGCCGCGCTCGTCGCGGACCAGGGCGTAGCCGACCAGGTGCTTGAACGGCGCCCGTCCCTCCAGGGCCGTGCTCATGGCGAGCAGGGCGTAGAACCAGTTGCGGAACTGGCCCGGGAAGCTCTCGAGCACCAGGTCGGCGGGGAACCAGCGCGCCCACTCGGCGCGGTCGCGCCTGTAGCCCAGGGTCGAGAAGGCGACGATCCCCGCGTCGAGCCAGGGGTTGCCGACGTCGGGCACGCGGGCGACGGGGGCGCCGCAGCGCTCGCAGGCGACGCGCACCATGTCCACCCATGGGCGGTGGGGCGAGTGGCCCTCGAACGCCTCCCAGCCCTCCACGGCGCGCTCCTGCAGCTCCTCCCGCGAGCCGACGACGGTGACGTGGCCGCAGGCGGCGCAGGGGTAGAGCGGCAGGGCCAGGCCCCAGTAGCGCTTCTTCGAGATCATCCAGTCGTCCATGGTGCGCAGCCAGTCCAGCTCGCGCCCGAGCCCGAAGGCGGGCACCCATGTGGCCTCCCGGGCCGCCGCCATCATCTGCGGGCGCAGCTCGTCCATGGCGATCAGCCACTCGTCCACCAGGCGGAAGACCAGCTCGGTGCCGCAGCGCCAGCAGGCGGGGTAGCGGTGCCGGTGGCGCTCGCGGGCCACCAGCAGGCCGGCGCCGGCGAGGGCCTCGGCGACCTCCTCGGCCACCTCGCCGGCGAGGCGGCCGGTCAGCCAGCCGTAGCCTGCGCCGAAGACGCCATCCTCGTCCAGAGGCGCCAGCACGGGCAGCTCGTGCTCCTTCCCGAGGGCGAAGTCCTCCTTGCCGGCGCCCGGGGCGAGGTGGACGACGCCGGTGCCCTCGTCCTCGGCGACCTCGGGCCAGGGCACGACCCTGTGGGCCACGCCCGCCTGGGCCTCCAGGTCGCCGAACGGCGTCGTGTAGGGCCAGCCGACCAGGGCGGCGCCCGGCAGCTCCTCGAGCACGGCGACCGGGCCGCCGACCAGGCGCGCCAGGCGCTCGACCGCCCCCCGTGCCAGCCAGAAGCTCCCCTCGCGGCCGGCCACGGAGACGCGGGCGTAGGCGAGGGTCGGGTTCACGGCGGCGGCCACATTGGCGGGCAGGGTCCAGGGCGTGGTCGTCCAGGCGAGCAGGGCCTCGCCGGGGCGCCCGGGCAGGGGCAGGGCGACGGTGAGGGCCAGGTGCTCGGCCTCGACGTAGCCCTCGGTGGCGATCTCGTGCTCGGAGAGGGCGGTGCCGCAGCGCGGGCACCAGGGCATCACGTCGTGGCCGCGGTAGAGCCAGCCGCGCTCGTGGCAGCCCTTGAGGAAGCCCCAGATGCTGTAGTTGTTCTCGTCCGAGAGCGTGTAGTAGCTGTTGTCCCAGTCCATCCAGTAGCCGAGGCGCTTGCTCTGCGCGGTCTGGACGGCGGCGAAGCGGTGGACGCGCGCTTTGCACGCCTCGACGAAGCGGGCGACGCCATATGCCTCGATCTCGCGCTTCGACTTGAAGCCGAGGGCCTTCTCGACCTCGACCTCGACCCAGAGGCCCTGGCAGTCGAAGCCCTGCTGCCAGCGTAGCTCGTGGCCGAGCATGGCGCGGAAGCGGTTGTAGAGGTCCTTGTAGGTGCGGCCCCAGGCGTGGTGGACGCCCATAGGGTTGTTCGCGGTGATCGGGCCGTCGAGGAACGACCAGGGGGGGCCGCCGCGGGTCTGCTCGCGCAGCAGCTCGAAAGCGCGGCTCTCGGCCCAGTGGCGCAGGGCCCGCTCCTCGAGGGCGAGGTAGTCGGGGCGGGCCGGCACATCCTGAAACATAGGGGTACTCCTGTGTGGCTCATGGTACACGGATCCTCGGGCTGGCGGGCGCCTATGCCGGCAATGCCATCGCCTATCACGGCCGATCACCCCCTCTCGCGGACAACAAAAAACCCCGCCCCGGAAGGGACGAGGCGGAGGCCCCGCGGTACCACCCTTGTTCAGAAGGACGAGGGATGAGGGATGAAGCGCGCCGCGCCCCTTCCGGCCTCACACCTGTTCCATCTGCGCTTGGCGAGCGTCCGACAACGCTCTGTCCCTGTAACGGGGGACAACTCCGGGCGGGGCTACTGGGCCAGGGGCCGTTCGCCTGCCGGCTCGGGAGCGATCTTCGGCGGGGTGGTCGCGCGCGGCTCGCACCGTCCCGCGCTCGCTGGGGCGCCGCTCGCCCCGCCTACTGGTCTCCGTCAACGCCTCTGCGGAGAGCATACATCAGCGCCGCGAGGTGGGGATCGGTCGCGGGTCGGAGGTCGCCGCGCCCAATCCTGTAAGAACTGCGCAAGGACTCGCTTGTAGGCTCGTGCTAGCATGGCATGGGGCGGCCGGCGCGGCGAGGTGGAGGATGGAGAAAGCCCTGATCCTGGTGGTCGAGGACGAGCCGACGATCGTCGAGGTGGTGGTGCGCTACCTGCAGCGGGAGGGCTTCCGCACCGCGACGGCGGGCGACGGCGAGGGCGCGCTGCGGGCCGTGGCGCGCGAGCGCCCCGACCTGCTGGTGCTCGACCTGATGCTGCCCGGCCTCGACGGGCTGGAGGTGCTGCGGCGGGTGCGCGCTGGCGGCGCCCTCCCCGTGGTCATGCTGACGGCCCGTGGCGAGGAGATTGACCGGGTGCTGGGCCTGGAGCTGGGCGCGGACGACTACATCACCAAGCCCTTCAGCCCGCGCGAGCTGGTCGCCCGGGTGAAGGCTGTGCTCAGGCGCACCCAGAGCGCCACGCCGGCCGAGGGCGGGGCGCCGCCGCCCCTGGTGGTGGGCGAGCTGCGGCTCGACCCTGCGGCGCGCACGGCGAGCCTGGCGGGCGAGCCGGTCAACCTGACCAGCCGCGAGTTCGACCTGCTGGCCTTCCTGATGCGCCACGTCAACCAGGTCTTCACCCGCGAGCAGCTGCTCGACCAGGTCTGGGGCTACACCTTCGCGGGCGACCTGAGCACGGTGACGGTGCACATCAGGCGGCTGCGCGAGAAGATTGAGCGCGACCCCGCGAACCCAAGCCTGCTCCAGACGGTGTGGGGCGTCGGCTACAGGCTGAGCGGCGAGCGCGGGGGCGCGTGATGGGGACGATGGAGCGGCGCGAGGCGCGGGCGCGGGCCTTCAGGATGTCGTGGCTGGGCCTGGGGCTCGGCGTCGGCCTGGCGGTGCTGCTGGCGGTGCTGTGGCTGCGGGCGCCGGCCTCGGACGTCGTGGCCCTGGCCGGCTCGCTGCTGGCGACGGGTCTGATCTCGGTGGTCCTGGGCGCCGTGGGGATGGGCTGGCTGCGGCGGGGCCGGGTGCCGATCTGGCTCCAGGTGACGCTGACCTACCTCTTCGGGGTGGCCGTGGCCCTGTGCAACATCTTCGTCACGGCCCGGCTGATGTTCATCTCGAGCCACGACCTGCCGCTGCTGGCGCTGCTCATCCTGTTCGCGGCGGTGATCGCGACGGGCCTGGGCGCGGCCCTGGCCCATGTCTTCGCGCAGCGGGTCTCGGCCCTGCACAGCGGCGCGGCGGCCCTCGCCGAGGGCGACCTGACGGCGCGCGTCCCGGTCGCCGGCCACGACGAGCTGGCGGCCCTGGCGCGGACCTTCAACCACATGGCCGACCAGCTTGCGGCGGGCGCGGCCGAGCGCGAGCGGCAGGAGGGGGCGCGGCGCGAGCTGATCGCGGCGATCTCGCACGACCTGCGCACGCCCCTGGCCTCGCTGCGGGCGATGACCGAGGCCCTGGCCGACGGGGTGGCGGACGACCCGGCGACGACGGCGCGCTACTACGAGACGATGCGGGCCCAGATCGGGCAGCTGGACCGCCTGATCGAGGACCTGTTCAGCCTGGCCAGGCTCGACGCCGGGGCGGTCGAGCTGGACCTGCAGCCGGTGGCGCCCGACCAGCTGGTGGCCGACGCCCTCGGCGGGCACTCGCCCCAGGCCGCCGCCCAGGGCGTGCGGCTGGAGGCGCGGGTGGACCCGGGCGCCGGGCCGGCCCTGGTCTCGCCGCAGCAGCTCACCAGAGTGCTCGACAACCTGCTGGCGAACGCCCTGCGCCATACCCCCGCTGGGGGCACGGTCACGGTGGCGGTCGCACCCGCCGGAGACGGGATGCTCGCCTTCGAGGTGGCCGACACGGGCGAAGGGATCGCGGCGGAGGATCTGGCGCGGGTCTTCGAGCGCTTCTACCGCGGCGAGAAGTCGCGCTCGCGGGCGAGCGGGGGCGCGGGGCTCGGCCTGGCGATCGCCAGGGGGATCGTCGAGGCCCACGGCGGCGCCATGGCCATCGCCAGCGCGCCGGGGGAGGGGACGCGGGTGCGGTTCACGGTGCGCGCGGCGTGAGGTGTGAGGTGTGAGGTGTGAGGCGTGAATCCTCCGCGGCCGTGCTCATGGCGGAATCACACCTCACACAGCGAGCGCAGCGAGCGGCTCACACCTCACGCGGCGAGCGCTCAGTTCAGCCGGTGGGGCCCTGGGGCCGGCGCGGGCAGGGGCCTGTAGCCGAGGCCAAGGGGGGTGCGTGGCTGGCGGCAGAGGGGCTCGCACAGCTCCTGGGCCGCGGCCCCGACCAGGGCGGTCAGGGCGCGCAGGTCGTCGCGGCTGAGCAGCAGGCCGGCGGCGCCGAGCCAGAGCTGCACGCCGCCGTCGGGGCTGGGGCCGAGGCGGTAATAGCCGCGCCGGATCGCGGGCGGCTCCTCGTCGGCCCACCAGGCGTCGAGGGCGGCGGCGAGGTGGGGGAGGTCGTAGATCGGCAGGCGCATGGCTGCGTCGCCCCACACCAGGCGCAGGCTGCCGTCGGGGGCGAGGCCGATCAGGCGGCCGGGGCCGCTGTGGGCGATGGTGGCGAGGTCGGTGTCCATTCAATCTCCAGCTAGGGGTCGGCGCGAGGGCTCAGGCCATGCGGCGCTCGTACTTGCGGCGGGCGCGCCTGTGGAGCCGCCCGACGACGGGGCGGCCCGCGCGCATGTGCTCGAGCACAACCTCGCGGGCCGTCTCGGCGCACAGCTCGACATAGGGGAAGCCGCCCGGCAGCACGGTCATGGCGGGGCCGTCGTCGCAGTAGTCCTGGCACTTGGTCAGGGCGAAGTCAACGCTGCCGGCCAGCCCGGCCTCCTCGAGGGCCTGCTGCGCCGCCCTGATCACCTGCTTGGCCCCGGCGCGGGCGCAGTGTTTTCCCGCGCAGACGGCCAGGCAGGGACGGTCGCAGCGCAGCTTCTCGACCTTGACCACGTCGCGGTCTTTATGCTTTCCCATTGGTGACGATCTTCTAGGCGGCTCGTACTCCGTCCGCGCTCTGCTGCGGGGGTGGG
>DAOLDO010000122.1:8763-10877 GCA_035327325.1 Chloroflexaceae bacterium
GTACTCCGTCCGCGCTCTGCTGCGGGGGTGGGCCCGCGGGGCGGCCACGCCGGGCTGCCCTTACGGCCGCTCGAGGCAGGTATGAGTGACCCTATGTGGTCGCCCGCCCCGGGGGCGCCAACGGGCGGGTGTCGCCTACGCCCCGTCGCCGCGCGGGTGACCCTACGTGGCCGCCCGGCCCCGGGGGGCGCCAGCCCTTCAGGAGCGCTCGGGCGCGGTACTACGTGTCACGGTCGAGGGCCTGCGCGGGGTCGAGTCGGCGGCGGGGCTGCCGCGCTCGGGCGACCGGCGCCGGGAGCGGCCGCCAGCCCGCCAGGGTGAGCAGCACATAACCGAGCCAGCCGGCGCCGAGGGCCAGGGCCAGCATCAGGAAGTCGAGCCAGGAACCCATTGCGATCCTCTCAGCGGGGGTTAGATGCTACGAAGTGCCGTCCTTAGTATGGATCGCCCCGCCCGGCCCTGTCTAGTTGTGAATTTGTGAACTACTATTGAGCCGACCCGCCCGCCGAGTGGCCTCTCGGCCTCGGGTCCGATCCGACCGCCCCCAGCGTCGGGTACAATGGGCGGGTTCAGCTCAAGTGTTCAATCTATGTGAGAGGGGGCGCGATTGGCTCAGCGCGAGTTCACCATCGCCGAAGAGTACCGCTACGACCGGCGCTCGCCGCTGCGCTGGATCTTCAGCCACATCTGGCGCTACCCGCACCTGCCGCTGACGGCCATGGCCGGCTTCGTGACCGGCAGCGCCCTCTACAGCTTCGCCTGGACGCGGGTGGGCGCGGCCTTCGACCTGGTCGCCACCAGGCCCGACCTGGGCGCCCTCCTGGCCCTCGCCCTGGCCATCGTCGCCGCCCGCCTGGGCCACGGCCTGGCGAGCCTGCTGGCCTGGTACGCCACCGAGTTCACGGCCCAGCGCCTCGAGCGCGACGCCCGCGACGAGCTGTTCGTCAGCCTGCTCGGCAAGAGCCAGACCTTCCACAACCGCCAGAAGGTGGGCGACGTGATGGCCCGCGCCACCAACGACATGCAGCAGCTCAACCTGATGGTCAGCCCCGGCGCGAGCCTGATCTACATCTCGCTGACCAGCACCATCGTGCCGCTGGTGGCGATCGCGCTCCTGCGGGTCGAGCTGCTGCTGGTGCCCCTGCTCTTCCTGGCCGTCTTCGTCCCCTCCCTGCGCCACTACAGCCGCCAGCTCAACCCCGTCACCGGGCAGCTGCGCTTCCAGTTCGGCAACCTCAACGCCGGCCTGGCCGAGGCCGTGAGCGGGATCGAGGTGGTGAAGGCCTACGCCCAGGAGGCCCAGGAGCGCGGCAAGTTCAGCGCGGACGCCCGCCGCTACCGCGACCTGTTCGTCGAGCAGGGGCGCATCCAGGCCCGCTACCTGCCCCTGCTGCTCTACGGCCTGGCCTTCGGGCTGGCCTTCGGCCACGGGGCCCTGCTGCTGCTGCGCGGCCAGCTGAGCGTCGGCGAGGCGGTGACCTTCCTCGGCCTGGTCTCGCAGCTGCGCTTCCCGACCTTCATCTCGCTGTTCAGCTTCCTGCTGGTCGAGCTGGGCATCTCGGGCGCCGAGCGCATCCTGGCCCTGATCAACGACGAGACCGAGCTGGACGAGAACGCCGCCGGCCACAGGGCCCCGATCGCCGGCGCGATCGCCTTCGAGGGCGTCAGCTTCGGCTATGGCGCCGTGGGCCGCCCCGCCGACGCCGACGGCGCCCCCCGCGGCATGAACCTCAGAGGCGTCAGCTTCACGGCCCGCCCCGGCGAGACGGTAGCGATCGTCGGGCAGACGGGCGCGGGCAAGACGACCCTGACCCGCCTGGTCAACCGCACCTACGACGCGACCGCGGGCCGCGTGCTGGTGGACGGCGTGGACGTGCGCGACTGGAGCCTGGACGCCCTGCGGGCCCAGATCTCGACCATCGAGCAGGACGTCTTCCTCTTCTCGCGCACGATCGCCGAGAATATCGCCTTTGGGGCCGCCGGCCAGGCGACCCGCGAGCAGATCGAGCGGGCGGCCCGCGAGGCCCAGGCCCACGACTTCATCATGGCCCTGCCCGACGGCTACGACACCGTGGTGGGCGAGCGCGGCGTGACCCTCTCGGGCGGCCAGCGCC
>DAOLDO010000123.1:0-10821 GCA_035327325.1 Chloroflexaceae bacterium
CGCCGGCCCAGATCTCCGGCTCGATGCGGGCGAAGATCTGGCCGATCTCGCCGGCGATTACATCACGCGGCTTGTCACGGATGAGCCTACGGTCGAAGGGGTTGATGCACGGCACCCAGGCGGCGGTGGTGTCGATCACGATCACCCGGTCGTAAGCCTCCGGCGGCAAAATGCGCAGGAGCCGGTCACACAGGTCGCCCTTGGCGTCGATCACCCCGCACCCGCCGCCGAGGCGGGCGATCTCGTAGACCATGGTCTCGACCAGGCTGCTCTTGCCGCTACCCATACTGCCCATCGTGTCCCAGCCCTGCCGCAGGTCGCGCAGGGTCGGGCCGATCAGGGCGAGGGAGCCATCGCGCTGCTGGGCGTAGGCGATGCCGAGGCGCGCGCCGCCGAGCTCGCGCGGCGTGGCCGGGCGCGGTCGCACCTGCCGCGCCTCGGCGCCAGCGGCCTCGGCCGGGCTCAGGAAGGCGGCGACTGGCGCCGGTAAGTGTTTGCTGCTGCGCCAGGCGAACTGCGCCTCCAGCTCCAGCGACGGTGGATGCCAGAAGGCTGCCAGCTCATACGGGCCGAGGATGGTGCGCTGCTTGCCCGGTGCCGGAAAGAGCGTCCAGCGGTAGCCCGGCCAGACCGGCTGATGGGCGTGGGCACGCAGGGTGGCCAGCCGGTCACGGCCGCGCGCCGCCCGATGGCGGGGCGAGCGGGACAGTACCATGAGCAGGCCAGCCAGCGCGCAGAGGACGGCCAACATCGGCACGAGCAGGTCTGGTGGCAGCGTTGGGAGGTGGATCGGGAGCTGGGGGATCGCACCCTGAAGTCGTTGTAGCACCGGCGCCAGCGCTATCCCGCCCACAGCGCCGGCAAGGGCGCCGATCGCCGCGCCGATGATCGTCGGCCCACCCCAGGCCGGCAGCGGCGCCGCGTCGGTCGTCGCCGGCGTGAGCGGGATGAAATTCAAACCTGGTGTGCGACCGGGCATGCGGCTGCCGGCCCGCAGCAGGCTCTGGCGGGCGTCACCCGCCGGCCGGCTGAAGGTGCGCAGCGCGTGGTGCATCGCCCGCAGCTGGCGCAGGGCGGCGCCCTCGGTCTGCGCCGCGACGATGCAGCGCACGACGACATCGAAGCCGTGGCTCTCGACCTTGCGTACCAGCGCCTCGTAGGCGGCCAGATCTTCCGGGTTGACCGTCCCCTGGATCTGGCCGATCCGCTCCCGCAGCGGGCCGCGCCAGTCCTCTTTTGGCGGCAAGGCGCGCACAATCAGCTCGAAGGCCGCATAGCTCACGCCGTTCTGGCGGGTCAGCGCGGTGGCCAGCGGCCCGAGCGGGTCGCCGCCGACGAACATCGCCAGGTCCTTGAGCGGATACGCGGGCTGCCGGGCCAGGGTGTAGTCGGCGTAGCCGGCGATACGCGGCCCGCCAGCTTCCTGGCTCTGCTCCAGCATGGTCTCGATATCATCAACTACCGGGCGGGTCGTGGTGCCCGGCGCCTCGCCACTGAGCAGGTTGCGCAGCGCATCCGTGCCGGCGACCTGGGTTGCCTGGCGCGCCGGGGTCCGTACCGCCAGGCGCACCCGGTTATCAGCCGTGCCATTGACCAGCGCGAAGACGCAGTGATCTTCGTTCCCCTGGAGCCGCCCGGCTGGCCCCAGCAGCTCGCCAATGCCGGCAAAGAGATCTACGCCGCGGCCCAGCTCGGATGTCGTCGTGCGCGGCAGATCGACCAGCACGGTCTGCAACGCCATCGTGCGCCGCCGGGCGACCTGGCGGGTGAGCATCCAGGCCCCGATCGCCAGGTGCAGGATGACGTAGCTGAGCAGGATGAGCAATCCCAGCTTGACGAAGGGGTAGGCGACCTGGAGCCACCAGCCCACCCGCGCCGCCAGCGGCGCCAGCGCCGGCGGTACCCTGGTCAGCGCGAGCAGCACGGTGTCTGGCGCCAGGACAAACCCAAAGACCAGGAGCAGGCTGAGCATCCCGGCGAAGCGGGCAAGCGAGCGGTTGCGCCGCCGGCCCTTCGCGATCTCAGCGTCGGTCGGCGGGCGCTCGTATGGGTTGCCGTGCCAGCGCGGGCTCTGGGTGCGCGGCGGCACGCGCGACGGCGCGGATGTGCCGCCCTGGGTGCTCGGTGAGCGGGGCATCATTGAGGGCGTTCCTCCTCCATCGCGTGCGCCGGCTGCGCCTCAACGGCCGGCGGCATGCCGCGCCAGACCGTCTGTCCACCTGGGAGCCAGGCGATCGCCTGGCCGACGCCGACCGCCTGCAGTCCGGCAGGGCGGAAGGCGTCCGGCAGCGCCGGGTAGCGCGGATCGGGCGCCTCGACGACCGGCAAGCGGTGGCAGGCCGCGCGCAGCGCCCCGATCGGCGCCCGGTCGCCGAGGATGAGCACCACCTGCACGCCGCTGTCGGGCGCCAGCAGCGGCTGTAAATCGGGCCATACCGCGGCCGAGGGCATCATCATAAGCAGCAGGGGTGGCGGTGGAGCGTTCTCCCCATGCCCGCGCTCGCGCGCGAAGCGCCGGGTCAGCTGCGCGTGGCGCGCCCGGGCCAGCGCATCATCCTGCGGGACCAGGGCCGCCAGAGTGTCGTTGAGCTCACGCAGCTGGCCATCCGGGTCGTGGATGAGCAGCTCAGGCCGCTGCGCCGCCGGCAGGCGGCCAAGCCGCTCGATGAGTCCCGTGAGCGGGCCATGCATCGCACCGGCGAGCACGAGGTGCTGGGTACGCACGAGTGGCCACCAGATCGTTCCCAGCCGCGTCCGCACCACCGGCAGCCAGAGCCGCTCCAGTGGGCGATCCGGGTGTGCTGGGAAGGCCGCGTGCAGCTGCTCGCGCCGCAGCGCCAGTAGCGTCAGATCGTTCCACTGGCTGCTGATTCCATGCACCTGCAGGGCTTGGGTGATCTCCCGCTGCTGTCCGGCGGTCAACAAGGGTGTTGGCGCAATCTGGCAGACGATCTGCCGCGGCTGATCGTGCAGCGCCAGCAACTCCGGGGGAGCCTCGACGAGCTGTGTAAGGAGTTCGTTGAGCACATCAGCCACTCCAGTATGAACCTGGTATGCATCGAACACCACCGTGTGGGCGCTTCCCGGGGCCACAAACTGAATATCGAGTGTCGGCAGTGGCAGTCGTACCCGTGGCGCCGGCCGGCTCGTTCGGCGGCCGAGCGCTGTACCCAGACGCCGGCGGCGAGGTGGGCGCGGCGGTGCTATCGGCCGGGGCCGTGCTGGCGGTGGCTGGAGGCGAGCTCGTAGCTGGACGCCAAGCAGCTGTCGACGGATTGCCCGCGTCGCGGGATCGGGCCGTAGCTGGCGGCGAGCAAGCGCCTGAATAGCCACTTGCCAGGGCGGCGTCGGCAGCAATGGCAGCATCCGGCGCCAACGCCAGAGGCCCGAGAGGCAGAAGATGATGGTCGCAACCAGAACAAACTCTCCGGTCGCGGGAATGGCGATCGTTCGATCGCTCACCTGAAGCAACGCCACTGCACCACCGGCCAGACAGACCAGCAGGAAGGGCAAGATCTGGCGGCGCTGGCGTATATGACTACGGCGGCTCATTGCAGCGCCTCTGGCTTGACCTGGATATACCAGAGAGTAGCCGGCCCGGTTGCCAGTACCAGCTCCTCGCCCCGCCAGATCCCACCGGCTGACCCGTGCGCCTGGATCGCCGGCAAGATAAAGAGCGTCTGCGCATCAGGCCAGCGCTGGACAGCCAGCTGGCCGTCAGTCTGGGCGCGAATGACACGGAGCCTTGCGTTGGGTAGCACCGTCAGCGCGACCAGGTCGTCGGGCAGCGGGCCGACCCGCTCGGTCACGCCATCGGCCAGATTGACGCGATCCAGCGCCAGGCCAAGGCCCGTATCCGTCACCCACCAGAGAGCATCGGCTGACCAGGCAAGCGGGATGAGACCGGCCGGGCGGGCAGGCGGGACGCGCAGGCGAATTGCCCGGGCATCTCTTCCAGACTCTGGGAGCTGGATGAGTACCGCATTGCGTTCCAGCGTGGCGGTCTCTGCCGGCAGCGACCCCGCGGTTGGCGTCGGCCGCGCTGGCAGTGTCGCGCCCTGCTGGGTTGGGAGTGTGCTCTCAAGCGACGTGATGACGACCGCTGCCTGCCCATCGGGACTCCAGGCGATGCTCTGGACAGCGCCCGGCACGGTGATCAGGGGCGCGCGATCATCAATCTGCGGTCGCTCCGAGTCAAAGACAACCAGGTCGAGCCCCTGATCATGGGGCAGGGCTACCAGCAGGTGACGCCCGCCGGGCGTCCACCAGACCCCGCGCGGACTGGCCGTTGTCGAGATGACCTGGGTACCCGCTGGCGTGGTGAGGGTCAGATTGCCGGCAACGCCTGGGATCTTTGGGCTCTCCTGCGGCTCCCAGACCGCCCAGAAGCGTGCACCATCCGCGGTGACGATCTCGTCGGCGACCGGGTAAGTTTCCAGCACCGAGAGGCGGGACAGGCCCTGTGAGTCAAGGTGCAGCTGGTAGCGCGCCGGCGCAGGCTGTGTCTGTCCCCAGCCAGGACGTGGCCCGGTCTGCTCAGGGGCCGGCCTGGTCGCGGTCATCCGCCAGCCGCTGCCGGCGTCAGGGCTGGCCTGGAGCCACACACTCTGCTGGTGTGGCAGCGGCAGCGGCTGAACGACGGGAATCGGGCGCAGCACCGGCAGGGTCAACGTGGTCGTCTGGCTACGGCTCACCTGGACAATGCGGGACACGGGAAAAGCGCCGGGGCGCTCGACCCGCAGCGTGTGGGCGCCGCTCGGCAAGGTGAAGCTGCCGGCCGCCAGCGCCCTGTCGCCCAGATGCACCTGCACATCCGCGGGCAGCGGCGGCACGATCAGGGTGCCACTGCCGCGCAGCAGTGGGATGAGGAGCCAGGTGGCCACCGCCAGCACGCTCAGCGCGCCCCCGGCCAGCGTCAGCTGGCGGATGCGCCGGCGCTGGCGCTGTAGGCGGGCGGCAAGCACATCGAGATGGATGGTGTAGGGGCCAAGCTCAAGCTGGGCGGGCAGACGCAGCATCGCTCTCCTCTTCAGCCTGGTGCGAAACCGGCCGGCTGGCGCCGGGAATCAGGGTGTGGATCGGTGCAGGCGCGCGCGGGATGCGCAGCGGGATCGGCTCGCGTCCGACAATCAGGAGCCCCGTCACGCCTTCGGCATCACGCCGGCAGCGCGAGAGCCAATTGACCTCGCCCGGGGTCAGGCTCAGCTTCTTCGCCGCCTGCGCGATCGGGTTCTCGTCGTCATTGGCGCCGGCGCGGGCCGGGCGCAGCTGGCGGAGGAGCAGCACTGTCTCGCAGTTGTCGAGGAAGGTCGTCCCGGCCGCGTTCGGCACCAGCTGATCGCCGACCCGGCGGTAGAGAAACTCGCGGATCTGCTGGGTGATCACCGTCACCGCGACCCCGAGCGAGCGTCCGATGCGGGCCAGCATCTCGATGGTCTGCGCGCCGGCAGCCGTGTTCAGCACGGCCCAGGCCTCGTCGATAATCAGCTCCATCTTGCGGCTGGTGCCACGCATGGCGACCGTCATGAAATAGTCGGCAATCAGCGCCGGCAGCACGCGCTGCAGAGTCTGGTCCTGGCCCTGCACGAACGCGCTCAGATCGACCCCGAGCACGCCCACATCCGCACGCAGCGATGAGGGCGGGATGGCCAGCGGCAGTGGGTTGTCGCCGTGGAGCAGCCGCCCCAGCGACCCCTGGGTGAAGAGCTCGAGGGCCGAGCAGAGCGCCGTATCACTGTCGTGCGCAGCCAGGTAGACCGCTACCGTGCGCAGATCGGGCACATCACGATGAAACGTCGCCGGGTCGCCGGTGATACCGCGCTGGTCGTAGCACGCGAGGATCGCCTCCTCCAGCTGAGCCTCAGCGGCGCCGCTGAGCGGCATACCACGGGCGAGCGACTCGCTGGCAACCAGCTGCTTGACCAGCGAGGCCCGGCGGGAGCGCAGATCGACCTGGATGCGATTCAGGCGCTCGACGACCGATGCATCGCCCCATGGCAGCGTCAGTGGGTTGAGCTGCACGTCGGCCTTGTCGGAGAGCACCAGGTAGGTGCCGCCCATCACGCCCTCAAGCAGCTGGCGATACTCCTGGTCTTTAGGATCGAGCACGCAGATGTCGCAGTTGCCGTGAGCAAAGCGCTGGAGCAGCGCAAACGCCTGCTGATAGGTCTTACCGCCGCCAGTGGCGGCGATCGTCGCCTGGTGCGGCGAGGGCAGCGCGAAGCGGTCGAGCAGGACGGGCGCGCCGCCAACCTGGCCGGCGCCCGAGCCCTCGGCCCGTACTCCGTAGAGGATCGGCACACCCTGGCCGCTCTGCAGCCCAGCCGCGGCCGACGGCATCAGCCGCGCCAGGGTTGGCGTGTCGGTCTCGAACAGGTAGCGCAGCAGGTCGTGGCCGAGCGGCGCCGTCGTGAGCAGGCCTTCCCAATGCTGCGCATCCACGGCGACGATCTGGATTTGGGTATCGGTGCAGGCCGCGCGCAGCTGGCGGCTGCGCTCGTTCAGCTCGCGCAGGTCAGCGCCGGCGACCGTGAGGTAGATCCCGGCCAGATGCAGGGCGCTCTGCTCCTCGGTGATCGCCGCCAGCACCCGGCGCAGATCCTTGAGCGCCAGAGCCTCGTCGGCGACATCATCGCCGCCCTGGTTGAGCGAGACGCCCATCTGGTGGGCCAGGTGGGTCAGCCGCTCCTTGGCGATCGTCCGTGGGAGCGGGTTGTTGACGAGCGCCGTCTGGACGCCGGGCATCTGCATGATCGGGAAGAGCGCCCCCGGCTTGAGCATGCGCGGCAGCGCCAGGATGGCAAAGGTTCGCGTGTAGCTCTGGCCGCTCCGCACGTGATCGAAGGCTCCGCGATCGATGCTCGACGGCGCCACCAGGTCGACATCGGTGGTCACCGAGCGCTCGCGGCGTCCGCCGGCAGCGATGATCGGCTCGCCGGGCTTACGCCGGCGGCGCGTGATGATCGGCGCGTCCGGGTCGACGGGGGGAGTCTGCGGTCGCGTCGGGCTCGGGGTGGGCGCCCAGGGCGGCGGTGGGAGCGCCGGATCAACGACGGACATGTGGCGCCTCCGATGCTACGGCCTGGAGCGGCCGGGGGGCGTCCAGCGCGGTCAGCTGCTGCTGGCTCTCGGCGGCGACCGGGTCGAGCGCAGCGCGCAGCAACAGCCGGATGGCCCCTGCCGGCAACAGCGCCGGTCCCGGCTCAACGCCGAGGGTCGCGAGCTGGCCGAGCAGACGCCGCGCCCGGGTGAGGGCCTCGCTGACCGGGTCGCCGGGCAGGCGGGTCACCTGGCCGGCGATCGCGGACGGCAGCAGCTCACCCCACATCCCGGCGGGCGGCGTCTCGGGGGCGACCGAGGGCACCGCGACGACCCAGCGCACGGTGCGGAGGTGCACCAGCGCTGCCCAGGCGTGCTGGAGCGAATCGGTGAGCGCGCCCAGGATGGCGTAGCTGCGGAAGTCCGGCGCGCGCTGCTGGGCGGTGCCCAGCGTCTGGATAAGCGGGGTAATGTCGAGCGGCACCGCCATGGTGAGCAGGCTACAGCGATCCGGGCAGGTGCAGAGCACATGCGTGTAGGCGTCGAGCAGGCGCGCGAGCGAGGACGCATCGTGCAGCCGCAGATCGGGCGGGGTCAGATCGATGAGCGCCACCGCCACGCCATCGGCGCGCAGCAGGTAGCCCTCGCCGATCGTAATGCTGCCCAGCGCCTCCTGGACTGAGGCGGTGGGGCGTGTGCGGTTCGGCATACGGGATCCTCAATGTCAGAGCGAAGAACGCAGAACGCAGAGCGGCAGCCCGCCGTGATGCAACACCGCGAGCGCCAGCCCAGTCGACTCGGCCGGGATTGATTCGCCGCTTGGCACCGTCAGCTCAGCGGCGGCGCCGCATGACCGGCAGGTGACGGGGCGCAACTGAGCGGGTGACGATCAGGAACGCCGGGCGGCGCACCTGGCGGCCGAGCGTATAGCCCCAGGCCAGCGGCGTGCGGCCGCGCGGCTTCAGCTCGACCAGCGCGGCGATGAGGCTGGCCGGGACCAGGACGATCCCGGCCAGCGTGACCCACGAGATCGGCGTCAGGCTCGCGAGCGCGCCCCAGATCAGCACCGCCACCAGCAGCAGCGTGCCGGCACGGGCGGGGAGCCGGATGGCTCGCCCGGGGATGTGGCGGATGGTGACGGTGGGACGCACGCGCAGACCCGTTGGAACCTCGTGGATCAGACTCATCGCTGAGCGCCTCCTTGCGGCTCAGGCCGCGGTAATGAAGAAGCCGACGATCTGGGCGGCGTTGAAGGCGACGACGGCCACCAGGCCCACCCCAAGGGCCTTGAACAGGGCGGCGAACCAGGAGAACCGGTCCGGGTTCTGGGTCCAGTTCTCATAGATGCTCCAGACCAGGATGATCGCGGCAATCGTGGCGACCGCCGCCGTCGCCCAGGTCAGCACCGGGGTCAGGAGCGCGTTCAGGTCGGGCAATCCAGTCCACATGGCGAGCAGGTACCTCCTTCCGTGACGATGTGCGTGGAACGATGGACGAGTCCAGGGCAACCGGCGCGATACCGCCGAGCTGACCTGTCCGGCGCTATCCCTGGGCGACGAGACGAACGAACCGACAGGAACCGCCGTGGGCTTGCAGGCGCTGCTACTCCATAGGCATCACCTCCTTCGCCGTGGACCAGGGCTCAGCGAGTGCTGATGAGCCCAGTCTAGGGCGAAGGAGGTGGCCCGGCATCGGTAGGAGGTGAGGAAGATCAGGGCAGGGCACACGAGAGCGCCTTGAGCGACAGATGCAGTCTTGACCTTCCAGTGGCTGGAAGGTGTATGATCAGCCGCAGCGAAGGAGGTGTATCGATGCAGATTCGCGATCTAGCCCAACAGAGCGGTGTATCAGCCAGGACGATCCGTTACTACGAGTCGGTGGGATTACTCACGCCACCGGCGCGAGGCGACAACAACTATCGCGACTACACCCCCGATGCGCTTGACCGGCTGCGCTTTATCGCGAGCGCCCGTAGCCTCGGCTTTTCCCTGACCGATATCGGCGATCTGCTTGCCGCACGTGACCGGAGCGATGCACCGTGCGAGCGTGTCCTGGCAGCCCTTGACGCCCAGCTCTTGACCCTTGATCGCCGTATCGCCGATCTGTTGGCGCTGCGCGAGGATTTGCGCCACCTTCGGCGTGAGGGCGAGCGCCGTCCCCAGGATCAGGGCGCGAGCGGCCAATGCGTCTGCTATCTCGTGACCGCCTACCGTGACAGCGAAGCGGTCGCGATTCAATGTCGGGAGGATGCTGATGGCTGAACACTGCTGTAGCGTCGCGACACCGCAGGAGCAGGCGGCGCGCGCTCATCTCTGCCCCGGCTGTGACCGACGCGGACGCGCTGTTTCACTGGTAACGGTTCAGGCGCAGGTGGCGATCAGTTTGCAGGCTATCGCAGCGCCGCTCTACTGGTTCTGCGCAACACGGGATTGCCCGGTGGTCTACTTCGCCGCGGATGCACCAGCCATCACCCGCGACCAGATTCGCGAGCGCGTGTTCCAGAAAGAGCCGCTGGACGACGTGCTGGTCTGCTACTGTTTTCGCTATCCGGTCGGGCTGCTTCAGCAGAGCGATCCGGATCAGCGTGCCGCGATCCTGGCTGAGATTGTGGCTGGCACACAACACGGGCGATGTGCCTGCACGATACGCAACCCACAGGGCAGCTGCTGTCTCGGCAATGTGCGCGGGCTCCTGGCCGGGCGGGAACCGCGCGATCTGGTACATACAGCGGAGGTGAGATGAACACCAGTGCCACGCCGATCCCGCTCGCCTGCAACCCGCATGCGCTCTCAGCAGCGGAATGGTCGGCCCACCAGGCGACCAGCGCCCGACTGTTTCGCGAGCTTCGCGTGTCGAGCGAAGAATTGCCTGACGGGTACGCCTTCCTCTTTCCCGTCGGCGCCTTCGCGCTCGTCGCCGCCTTTGTGGATGGTGAGCGGCGCTGCTGCCCGTTCTTGACCTTCCGCATCGATGTACCACCTGCGGACGCATCGATCACTCTGCGCATCACGGGCAGCGCGGAAGCACGCGCGATCATCGCCGCCGAATTGCCAATATCATAGTAAGCGGGATTCGCCGCTCTGATACTGGCAATGGGGTATTGATGGAGCTACTCCGCTCGCTTGCGTTCTTCCTGGCCGCCGGTCTCTGCGAGATCGGCGGCGGGTATCTCGTCTGGATCTGGCTACGTGATGGCCGCAGCCCCTGGTATGCCGTGCTCGGCGCGGTGCTGCTCGTCCTGTATGGGATTATCCCCACCTTCCAGCCCGCCCATTTCAGCCGGGTCTATGCGGCCTACGGCGGCGTCTTTGTGCTGCTCTCCATCCTGTGGGGCTGGCGGGTGGATGGGACCGCGCCCGATCGCTTCGACCTGATCGGCGCGACCCTGGTGCTACTGGGCGTGGCGGTGATGATGTACTGGCCAAGAGGAGGGTAGGACTTCCTTACAAGGAAAGAGAACTTGTACAGGCCAGCATGTAACAGCCACCGTACATTCGGCGTTCCGCAATGGAACCTGCGAATCGGTCTATGCCAGATGCCAGGTTCCGACAGGGAACGAGGCACCTGAAAAGTATTACACGGCTTCGATCTGACTTTCTACGGTCTAAGCCCCACACCCCGCCCACGGCAGCCAGCCAAACAGGAAGCACCACAGCCACGCGAGCCAGTCGAGGATGGCCGGGCCACCGAGCGCGCCGGGCACCTCGTTGGCGCGGTCGTCGTTGCCGGGGCTCCACCAGGTGCCGTCTGGGCGATCGGGGTCTGCCGGTTCCAGCAGCGTCG
>DAOLDO010000124.1:0-10811 GCA_035327325.1 Chloroflexaceae bacterium
CAGGCAGATCGGATTCACATTCGCCGACCAGGCGAAATGGTTCTGGCTCCTGCTGGCGATTGTGCTCTTCTCCCTCTTTTTGACGATGCGACTCTACGACTCGCGCCTCGGGCGTGCCTGGCAGGCGATCCGCGAGGATCAGCAGGCCGCCGAGGCGAGCGGCATCCAGGCCGCGGAGGCTCAGGTGCGGCAGGCCGAGGCTGACCTCGCCCAGACGAGTGCGCCCGCCAGGGCCGACGCCGTCGCCGCCGCAGAGGCCGAGGTGGCCAGGGCCGAGGCCAACCTTGCCTCGCTCCGCGGCCCGCAGCGGGCCGGGCAGGTGGGCGTGGCCGAGGCCGGGCTGCGCGAGGCCCAGGCCAACCTGGAGCAGCTGGCGGCCCCGGCGCGGGAGGTGGATCTGGCCGCCGCCCTGGCCCGCGTCCAGCAAGCCGAGGTGGCGCTGCGGCAGGCCGAGCGTGACCTTGAGAAGGCGACGCTGCGGGCGCCTTTCGCCGGCACCGTGGGCGAGGTCAACCTCGACCTGGGCGAGGCGGCCAGCCCCGGCGGGGCGAGGGCCGCGGTGGTGCTGGCCGACACCAGCGCGTGGCGGGTCGAGACGACCGACCTGAGCGAGCGCGACGTGGTGCGGCTCGCCGTCGGCGACCCCGTGACGCTGACCTTCGAGGCGATCCCCGACCTGAGCCTCCCGGGGACGGTCAGCTCCATCAAGCCCCTTGGCACGGACAGCTTCGGCGACATCACCTATACTGTTGTCGTTACGCCTGGCGCCTGGGACGATCGTCTGCGCTGGCAGATGAGCGCCACCGTGACGGTGACGCCGTGAGGGCTCGCGGGATAGCCTATGGAGCGCCGCGGTGGGCGCTCCATGGGTCGTCGGAGCAGGTTGAGATGAGCAAGCCAGGAAACCCTGCCGTGCGCTCAGTGCCGGAGTATGCGGCGAGGTACACCATGAGCCGCATCGGCCACCCCCTAACACCGCTGTTCACGCTCCTCGTGGTCGAGCTGGCGGCGGCCGGGCTGCTGGCCGCCCTTCTACTCCAGCCGCTTAGCACGGTTACGCTGCTCACCGCCGGCGGCGTGCTGGCGATCGGCCTCGTTCCCGTGCTGCTGCGCCCGAGCTGGCTGCTCAGCCGGGTAGGCAGCCTCGCCGTCCTGATGGCTGCGCTGGTATGGTACACGGGAAACAGCGCCCTTCCGCCGACGCTCTCGCTCGGGTCGCTCGCCGCGGCCCTGCCCGACCCCCGCGTCGCCCTCGGCCTGCTGAACGCCGCGCTGCTCGTCCCGCTCACCCTCCACATTGTCGCCCGCTTCCCGCGGCGCAGCGCCATCCCCGACTGGCTCCTCGCGGCGAGCTACGCCGTATCCGGGGGGGTGGCGGTAGCCGCGGTCCTCTCGCCGTATGGCTGGCGGGTCGCGCTGCTGGCCGTCCTGGCGGCGGGGGCGTACGCCGGCGTGGTGCTCGCAAGTGGGCTGCTGATCTGGGCGATCCGCGACCCCCACCCCGAGCAGCGGCAGCAGCTCGCCCAGGCCCGCCTCCTGTTCGTCAGCCTGGTGATGGCGATCACGCCGGTGCTGGCCCTGCCGGCCCTGCGCCTGCTCGGCGGGGCGCTGCCCCCGGCACTGCTGCTGGCGATGCAGGTCTGCTTTCCGCTCGCCATCGTCTACGCTATTTTTCATCAGGACCTGCTCCGCATAGACGTGGCGCTGCGGCGGGCCCTCGGCTACGCCGCGACCTCGGTCGGGCTGCTGGCGCTCTACTTTGGCCTTACCCTCGCTCTGACGACCCTGCTGCGCGGGCTGACGCCCGCCTCGCCGCTGATCTCCATCCTCGCGGTGCTCGGGGCGGCCTCGGCCTTCCCCTGGCTTCAACACCAGGCCAACCGGCTGATCACCCGCGTCTTCTACCCCGAGCGGCTCACCTTCCAACGGGAACTTACGGCGGCCCAGGAGCGCCTCGTCCGGGTGGTGCGCCGCGCGGAAGTCGTGACCCTGCTCACGGCCGAGCTGCCGGAGCGCCTGGGGGTGGAGTGGGCGCGGCTCCAGCTGCTGCCGGAACCGCCGCCGGCCGCGGGCGCGGCGTGGAGCGCGCCGCTGCAGGTCGGCGGGCGTCAGCTCGGGGTCTACTGGCTCGGACCGCGGCGCACCGGGCTCCCATTCGCCCCCGACGAGCACGAGCGCCTGCGGGGCGTCGTCCAGCAGGCCGCCCTGGCCCTGGCCTACGCCGAGAGCTACGAGGCCCTGGCCGCGCTCAACGCCGAGTTGGAGGACCGGGTGGCGGCCCGCACCGAGCAGCTCGTCGCCCACCAGCGCGAGCTGGCGACGGTGGCCGAGCGGCAGCGCCTCGCCCGGGACCTCCACGACTCGCTCAAGCAGACGCTCTTCAGCCTGGGGCTCAACCTGCACGCGGCCGCCGGCCTGGCCCGGCGGGACCCGGAGCGGACCCGCGAGCTGCTCGTCCAGCAGGCCGAGCGGGTGGTCGAGGCCCAGGGCGAGCTGGCTGAGCTGCTGAGCGACCTGCGGGCCGCGCCAAGGGGGTCGGCCGATCTGGCCGCACTGCTCCGGAGCGAGGCAGCTCAGGTTGAGGCGCAGCACCATTTCCAGGTGGCGCTCGCGCTCCCGCCCCGGCTGGATCTGGCCGAGCCGACGGCCCGCGAGCTGGCGGCCGTGGCCCGCGAGGCGCTCCACAACGCGCTGAAGCACAGCGGAGCCGCCGGCGCCAGCCTGAGCGCGAGGGCGGACGGGAGGGAGCTCGTCCTCGTGGTCGCCGACGAGGGGCGCGGGTTCGACGCGGGAAGGACGCCAACCGCGGGCCACGGCCTGCAAGGGATGCGCGAGCGGATCGCCGCCCTCGGGGGCACGCTGACTGTCACCGCCGCTGAAGGAGATGGGACACAGCTATGGGTGCGCATCCCGGAGCGAGCAGCATCAGAGTTTTGATTGCCGACGACCACGAGGTGGTGCGCCGGGGGATCGCGCTCACCCTGGAGGCCGAGCCGGATCTTGTCGTGGTGGGCGAGGCGACGACGGGGGAGGAGGCGGTGGCCCTGGCCCGCGCGGCGCTGCCGGACGTCGTGCTGCTCGACATCCAGATGCCGGATATGGACGGCATCGCCGCGGCCGCGGCGATCCGCGCCCATCACCAGGCGGCGGTGCTGATCCTGTCGAGCTTCAACGACGACGCCCGGGTCTACGCGGCGATGCGGGCGGGCGTGCAGGGCTACCTGCTCAAAGAGATGAGCGGCGCCGCGCTTGTGGCCGCCGTGCGGGGCGCGGCCCGCGGCGAGCCCCAGCTGCACCCCAAGATCGCCCGCCGGCTGATGGACCGCGCCGCCCCACCCGAAGACCCCCTCGCCCAGCTCTCGCAGCGCGAGCAGGAGGTGCTGCGGCTGGTGGCGGGCGGCCGCAGCAACAAGGAGATCGGCCTGGCTCTCGACCTGACGGAGAACACGGTGAAGGCCTACGTGCGCGACATCATGAGCAAGCTCCATGTCGCCGACCGCACGCAGGCGGCGCTGCTCGCCGTGCGCTACGGGCTCGTGAGCCCCGAGGAGGCCTGAGCCCGGCTGACGTTTCGCGCAAGCGAAGGGCCGCCGACCCTGGCAGCAGCCGAGCGCTCCCGAGGCAGGGCCCGTGCTCGGCTATGGTTGGGACGGACCCAGCGTGGGCCAAACCTCCGGGAGAGGAGTGGGTTCGTGCGCCCGCGATGCGTCGTGAACCCCTCCAACACATCTACACGGTAGCGGCCGCTATGCGTTTGATGGCGATGCTGTCAGCGGACGGCCAGCGTGGGCTGGCCCACATCTGCTCGCCATTGCCCCCGGCGGTCATCGAGCAGCTGCTTGCGCGGCAGACGACGCTGCCCCCCGTGCCCCCGTCGCTGGTGCGCCCGCATCTCCTGGCCGGTCTTGACGAGGCGCCGCGCCACCGCCTCACGCTCCTGGCGGCGCCTGCCGGCCTCGGCAACACCACACCGAACGAGGGCTGACGTCTTCCAGCTCGCCGGCTATGCTCAGCGAGCAGTTGTGTGACCACGGCTGGACGCAGGGGCGTTGCTCCTCGCTCAGACGGTGGCGATCTCCATCTGCAACAGGCAGAGCGCGAGCCGCTCATGCACTGCGGCGCACGCCGACCTCCAGGAAAACGTGATGAACCGTCACCCCAACACCAAACTCAGCGGCATCTCCGCCTTCTACGCGCTGCTCGTCGGCCAATTCATCTCCTCGATCGGGTCGGCGATGACCCGCTTCGGCCTTTCGGTCTGGGTCTACACGAACACCGGCAGCACGATCGCTTACACAACCCTGCTCTTTTTCTCGGTCTTCCCGGTCGGCATCGGTGCCCTGATCGCCGGGCCGCTGGTTGACCGCTGGGACCGGCGCCGGGTCCTGATCGTCAGCGATACGCTCGCCGGTCTCAGCACCCTGCTCGTCGCGGCCCTTTTCTTCTTCGATGCGCTGGCGCTCTGGCATCTCTACGTGCTGCTGAGCGTGAACGGGATAGCCAGCGCCTTCTCGCGGCCCGCGCTCGACGCCAGCGTGCCGCTCCTGGTGCCGCGCGCCCAGTTGAGCCGGGCCGCGGGGCTGTCGCAGGTTGTTTGGGCCCTGGAGATGATCCTCGCCTCGACCCTCGCCGGCTTCCTTATCGGCGCGTTTGGGCTGGGTGTGATCTTCCTGATTGACGTTGTGACCTTTGGCGCCAACATGCTCCTCCTGCTGATGCTCGCCATCCCGCGGCCGCCGCGCTCCGAGGGCCAGCGGGCCGCCGGGGGCTTTCGGGCCGAGTTGCTCGACGGGCTGCGCTACGTTCAGCAGCGCCCGGGGATGCGCTACCTGCTCGGGCTGTTCACGGCGACGATGTTCCTCCTCCCGGGCTTCGCCTACTCCCTGATCACGCCGCTGGTGCTCACGTTCGCCGGTGAGACCACCCTGGGGCTCATCCTTTCCGGCTTCGGGGTCGGCTCGCTCGTGGGCGGGGCGGTGATGGCCGCGGTCGGCGCGCGGCGCCGGGTGGGCGGGATTCTCGCTACCATGGCCGTCGCCGGCCTCGCCGCGATCCTGATCAGCCTGCGGGAAAACCCGTGGCTGGTCGGCCTCGGGTCCGTCATCACAGGGCTGAGCTTCGTGGTGATGATCGGCCTGAACCGCGCGATCTGGCAGCAGAAGGCGGCGCCCGACATGCTCGGGCGGGTGTTCGCGCTGCAGCTGGCCCTCGGCGTTGGGGCCCAGTCCCTGGGTGTCATCATGGCTGGATCGCTTGCCGACGCCGTCTTCGAGCCGCTTCTCGCCCAGACCGGGGCACTGGCCAGCACCGTGGGCGCGTTGATCGGCACCGGCCCGGGCCGCGGGATGGCCTTGATGTTTCTGGTGGTCGGGATGTTGCAGCTGGTGATCGTGCTGTGCTCGGTGCTGAGCCCCGCCGTCCGTGAGCTGGAGGACCGCCTGCCCGACGCGCAGGCCGGGCCACTCATCCAGAACCCGGCGCCATAGCGGGCTCGCGTTTACCTGCCACTGCTACAGCGGTAGGGACTTCATCATAATCCCGTCTTGCGATTGAGCATGCACGGCAAGCTCGATCCGGTTTTTGACCGAGCTTACCGCGCAGGTGTGGGTAAAGGCGCTGCTTGGTTGAGGCCGGCGGCTCCGACCGCAAGCTGATCCTCGACCTGCCCGCAGCCCTGTCGTTCGTCTACCAGAGCAAGGAGCTTGGCTGGGGCTTGCAGTCCGGGCCGGAGCCATACCTCGGTGGAAAGACGCTTGACGAGAAGCAGGGCCGGGTGATCGGTGGCTCGACCTCGATCAACGCGATGATCTGCAACCGCGGCAACCCGATGGACTACGACGGCTGGGCGGCGCTGGGGCTGCCGGAGTCGGACTACGCCCACTGCCTGCCGTACTTCCGGAAGATGGAGACGTTCGCCGACGCCGCGAACGCGTGGCGCGGCGGCGACGGGCCGATGCAGATCAGCCGCTGCAAGGCGGAGCACAAGCTCAACGAGGTCTTCCTGCGGGCCGGCGAGCAGGCGGGGTACGCGGTTACGCCCGACCACAACGGCTACCAGCAGGAGGGACTCCACGTCGCACAGGCCATCATCCACCATGGGCGCGGCTGGAGCGCCGCGCGGGCCTACCTGTACCCGGCCCGCACATTCAGGCGGGCTGTTCGATGTGGACACCGGCGCCGACGGCGCGCTCTGGGCCGTGGGGGAGAACTCCGGCAGCCTGATCGTGTTGCGCTGGAACGGCGCCCTGTTTGAGCGGGTGACGATGCCCAATAGTCCGCGCATCCCACCCACCACGAGCGCGGTGATCACCCCCAGTGATGTGTGGATCGCCGGGACAACCGGCCAGGGCGAATAGCTACTGCACTGGGATGGGGTTGCCTGGCGGCGGGTACGTGGTAGTGCCCGGAGCCTGGGTACGCTACTGCACGCTTCGCACAGTGCCGTCAATTGGGGTCAAAGGGAAGTGATAGATTCGATTCCTGTCGGCACCTTAGTGAGCACGACCGATTGTGAGCAAGCGTATCAGCGACACCGGCGGGCTTAGGTTAAAGCTCCGGCCTGTGCTGCCCACCTTATATAAGGGAAGGAGCGCCCCGTGGCGAATGTACTGATTGTCCTCGACGGCGGCTACCGTTTCTCGGCGGGTGACGGCACGCCCGATTTCACCTACATCGCCCTGGTCAACGCGCTCACCAGCGCCGGACATACCGTCACGAAGGCGCACCGCCAGAATGACGCGAGCGCCGATCACCAGTCCTTCGATTTCTCCTCGACCCTCGACCTGCGCAACTTCGACATGATGTGGCTGATCGGCCTCGACGGCCGCAACGTCGTGGGCTCCAGCGTCAAACTGCCTGATCCCGAGCTGGCGGCGATCGCGCGGTTCATGGCCGCGGGCGGCGGCGTCTTTGCGACGGGCGACCATGACAGCATCGGCTCGAACATGGCGGGGCACATCCCGCGCGTTCGCGCCATGCGCTCGTGGTACGGCACGGGCGACCCCGTCTCACCCATGCCGGCGAGCTTTCCGCGAAACTTCCCGCCCTTGGGAGCCGACCGCGCCGACACCACGCGGCAGAACCCTGCGGGCGACTACGACCTCAACAATGACGGCACGGACGAAGCTTTCGTCTGGTTCGAGAACCAGTCCGACGCGATCCCGCAGCCGATCACGCCGCTTCCGCCGATCCATCCGATCCTGCAGCACGGCGGCAGCACCATCACCGTCTTCCCCGACCACATGCACGAGGGGAGCACGCGCGGCGTGGAGATGGGCTACCCCTACGACACGGCGGCGGCGACCTTCGGCGCCGAGACCTTCACCGAGTTTCCGATGGTCGCGGGCCACCGCGAGCTGCCGCGGGTGATCGCCACCGGGCAGAGCGTCCCGTCCGCCTCCCGGTTCGCCCACAACAACACGGTTATTGACCCGAACATCCCCACCGCGAAGACGATCAACATCCTCAGCACCTATGACGGGCGCACCGTCGGCGTGGGCCGCGTCGTCACCGGCTCGACCTTTCACCACTATGTTGACATCAACCTGACCGGCGACAGCCGCATTGACACGCCGGCGGAGTTCGGCCTGACCGGACCGGACGCCGCCAAGAACCACGGCTTCAACGACGACCCCGCCGTGTTCGACGAGATCAGGGCGGTGTTTGTCAACATCACGAACTGGCTGGCGCGGCCTCGCCCGGGCATCGGTCTCATCCTCGAGCGCAGCACCTTTAGCCAGGCCGAGGCGAGCGCCGACCCCAACTTCCCCGGCGCGATCCTGGTGACGGTGGACGGGCTGAAGCCGAACCAGTTCCCGGGCGGCGGTATCACCACGCTGACGCCCAGCGCCGCGCAGCTGATGAGCTGGGCGCCGACCATCACGCCGCAGGAGCCGGCGGGCCTCAGCATTGACCCCGTCGGCGTGGCGAGCGACGATCCGGCGCTGCCCGATCGTCTGCAGCGCATCACCTTCACCTATCATGTCGTGGTGACCGCCGCCGCGGCGTTCGGCTTCGCGGGCAATGTCAACCACGTCCGGCTTGACGCCAGCCTCTCCTCGCCGGCCGTGGTGAACCCCCTCGCCGACTCGGCCCAGATCAGCCTGGTCAAGTCGGCGAACCCGTTCATGCTCGATCTGGCGAACGGCAATCCGACTCCCTGGCTCAGCTCCGACGTCCGGGTCTTCCCGATCGTCGCCGGCGCGCCCGGATCACCGCTGCCGAACAACGCCACCCGGCAGGACGCCCTCGCCCACATACAGACCCTCCTGGCCGGGATGACCGTCGCGCAGTTCGAGGCGCTGCCCACCGGCCAGTCCGCATCGGCGCTGAGCCCCTTCCCGACAACCACCGGAAGCCCCAGCCGACGGGTCTACAACTTCGCCGTCGCCCGGGTGCGGCTGCCGTCGAGCGGCGCCACAGCCGCCGATGTGCGCGTCTTCTTCCGCGTCTTCACGTCGCAGACGACGGCGGCCCTCACCTACAACGAAGCCCCGCTGGGGACTCCGGTCGAGGGGTACAAGAAGACGGCGGGCGCCGCGCCGATCGCCCTGCCCGGCACCAACGCCGCCGGCACCGAGTGGCTGTCCTTCCCAATGTTCGCGGCGGCGCGCGCCGCGACACCGCCCGCCCAGACCGATCCGCACAACGTGGAAGCGAGCATCGCGCCCGGCGACTCGGCCTTCTTCGGCTGCCTGATTGATAACAACCTTTCCGACCCCTACCTGCCGCCGACGCCTGCCGGCGCCGCCGCGATTGACCTGCCGACGCTGATGATGGGCGAACATCAATGCATCGTCGCCCAGATCGAGTTTCCGGGCACGCCGATCCCGAGCGGGGCGAATCCCTTCACCTCGGACAAGCTCGGCCAGCGCAACATCGCCCTGAGTGCCATCGCCAATCCGGGCCTCGACGCCTCGCGCAGGGCGCTGCACACCTTTGAGATCGAGGCGGCGCCGCACCCGATCGCCGACGCGCTGCCCCCTGACGAGCTCCTGCTCGAATGGCGCGCCGGCGCGCCGGAAGGGACCGAGGTGCGCCTGTTCATCCCGAGTTGGAGCGCGAGCGAGGTGGTTGAGCTGGCAGACCGTTTCTATGCGCGCCACGAGATCCGCGCCGTTGACCCGCATACCATCACCGTGCCTGGCGGCGGCACGCACTACGTTCCGATCCCCCCGAGCCAGATGCGCCAGACGGGCGTCATCAGCGCCGACTTCCCCCTGGGGGTGAAACGGGGGCAGCGCTTCGACCTTGCCGTCCGCCAGGTGACGAACCGGCAGCGCCAGGTCGAGGTCGCGCAGCCCAAGATCAGGGTGATCACGCTCGACGAGGCCGCACGGATCCTCGAGGGACTCGGCGGCAAGGAGCCCGGCACTGCGCCACGCCCGCAGGTGGCGGAGCGAACCCCGCCCCGGGGCGTGTTCGATCTCGGCAAGAACACGGTCTTGATGACCGATCTCAGTGTCATCAACGCGCAGGGCGACCATGCCCTGATCGTCGAGCACCCGGATCCCGAGCAGGTCACGGCGGCCCGGCGCGCGTCAGGACGCTGGCGCGAGACGATCGGCGCCTTCCAGCTAGGCATCCCCGTGTCGGTGAAGGCGGATATGCTGGCCTATCACCTGCGGCTGTTGTCGGTGTTGCGCTGGCGCGCCGAATGGCTGCGCCCCAGCAGCCGCTGGTACGCTACGTTCCTCCGCTACGTGGACCTTACAGCCGAGAAGGTGCGTGCGCTGGGCGGAAATCCAGACACCGTCCCGGTTACGCCCGACGGTGTGTTCAAACAGCCCCGCAAAGATGGCGACTGCTGACGACGACGGGACTGTCAGACAGGCGCCAGAGATGGCGGCGCGACCATGCTCAGGATCGCGCAGCACCCGTGCCGGCCCGCGCTGCGTGTGGTCACTGACAGCCGCAGCGCGGCCCAGAGGCCGCCGCGAGCGTCAGGAGATCGCCGGCCTCCCCCGGCGCCCCCGCCGCGCCCCCGCAGCAGTCGTCCTTGGCCTCGGGCTCGCAGCAGGTCGCCTGGGCCTCCACCGAACAGCAGCTGGAGACGGCCGCGGCTACTGCGCTGCCACTCGGCGCGAGCTCGATCAGGGCCGGGGCCTTTACAAGCGGCGTCCCCGGGCCGCAGCAGCTCGCGGCGGCGCTGCCGACGCCGGCCGCCACCGGGCCCGAGCAGACCCCGGTCTCGGGCAGCTCCAGCTCCACGCGGCGGGCGGCCTCCCAGTCGCCCGCCAGGGCCGCCGTGACCGAGCGGGCCTGCTCGTAGCCGGTGAGCAGCAGGAAGGTCGGCGCGCGACCGTAGCTCTTCATGCCGACGATGTAGAAGCCTCGTTCTGGGTGGCTCAGCTCGTCCACGCCGTGGGGCCGCACGGTGCCGCAGCTGTGGAGGTTGGGGTCAATCAGGGGCGCCAGCGCCGTTGGTGCCTCTACTGCCGGGTCGAGGCCGAGCCGTAGCTCGGACAGGGGTGTCAGATCGGGGCGCAGGCCGGTGGTGACGATGATCTCGTCCACCGGCGGCAGCGCCCGCGCGCCAGCGTGGACCACCAGGCCCTGGGGCGTGTGCTCGACCCGGTCGGTGCGCCAGCCGGTGACCAGCTGGACGACGCCGCGGTCAACCAGGGCGTGGATGCGCTGGCCGAGCTCGCCCCGGGCGGGCAGAGCGTCGTTCGCGCCGCCGCCATAGGCCAGGCCCATGCGCTCGCCGCCGCGCCGCACCACCCAGGTGATCGCGGTGCCCGGGGCCTCCTCGGCAAGGGCGGCCAGGTCGAGCAGGGCGTTGAAGGCCGAGTGGCCGCTGCCCGCCACCA
>DAOLDO010000125.1:0-10803 GCA_035327325.1 Chloroflexaceae bacterium
GACCGGATTGGCTTGCCAGGCCTCGCGCACCGCGCTCACGGGGAGCCTGGTCGCGCTGCGCACCCCCGTGTCGCCCACCACCAGGCTCAGGGACGCGCCGACGGCGAGGGGCTCGATCGTCGGACGCCCCGCAGCGATGGTTGCTTCAGCAGGGGCTTCCCGCTCGTGTCCTTGGTCTTTGGTCTCTGGTCCTTGGTCCTGTGCCCGCACGTACCAGACCGCCCGCTCGTAGGCCACGACTGTGTTGTCAATCCCGCTCGGCGTGCCGTGGAAGCGGCGCTCGCTCGCGTAGACCAGGGCGGCCACCTCGGCCGGGGGCAGCTCGGCGCCGGCGTGGGCGGCCAGGGCCCGCACCAGGGCCGTGCCGATCGCCGCGCCGCTGCCCATGCCGCTGGCGATCGGGATGGCCGAGCCGAGGGTGACGGTCAGGTCGGCGCCGGCCAGGCCGAGCCGCTCCGCGGAGACCAGGGCCAGCTCGGCCAGGGGGTTGTCGGGCGCCGCGGTCGCCCAAACCTCGCCCAGGTCGGGGGCCAGCAGGCGCAGGCCGGCGCCGGGCGCGCCCGGGGCCACCTCCGCGCGCGCCCTGAGGTCGCCGAGGGGCACCGCGATCGCCGGGCGCCCATAGACCACGGCGTGCTCGCCGCACAGGATCAGCTTCGCCGGGGCCGTCGCCGTCGTCATAGGGCGCTATTCTAGCACAGGGCCGCCGCGCGCCGCGCGCCGAGAAGCCCCGGCGGGAGCTGGCCCGCCGGGGCTCGTCGCGCCGAGACCCGCCACGCCGGCTACGTGAGCCTGCAGAGGAAGGGCGAGCCGTCGGCGCTGACCGCGAGCTGCCTCGCGGCCCCGGCCATGGGCTCGCCCGGCTGCGGCGGCCCGATCCTGAAGGGCCGCATCATCTCGTTGTCCTCGTGCTCGACGATGTGGCAGTGCCAGACGAACTGGCCGACCCCGTTGAACTGCGCCTTCACCCGCGTGACCTGGCCGGGGTAGGCGATCACCGTGTCCTTGAGGCCGGTCTCCCATGGCTCCGGCGGGGTGACGGTGCCGTCCAGCTGGATCGGCTCAACAAGCTCGCCGGCTTCATCCAGGACGAGTCCCTCGCGGTTGACGATCTCGAAGACGACCTCGTGGATGTGCATCGGGTGGGCGTCGCCGGTGGTGTTGTAAAACTCCCAGACCTCGGTGGCGCCGACGGCGGGGTTCTCGGTCACCGGGTCCATCCACATATCCTCGACCGCGCTGCCCGCCTCAACCCTGCCGAGCAGCGCCTCGATCGGGCCCTCCAGCTCCCCGCCATCGGCGTCGTAGCCCATGCCCATCTTCTCGATCAGGGCCAGCTTGCGCGTGACGGTCTCTGGTGGCAGCGGCACGATCGCCGGCAGCTGCAAGAACTGCGGCGGCGTGCTGTTGTCCACGCCGACGACCGGTCGGACGCGGAACTCCATCACCTGGCCGGTGGAACCTGTCTCGGCCGGAGCGAAATCTACGCCAGGGATGCCGCCGCCAAAGGGCTCGTCCGGCCCGACGTTGCCGAGCACGTAGCTCCCGGCCGGCACGTTGGTGAAGTCAACGATCACGTCGGCGCGCTCGGCCAGGCCCATGAGCAGCCGGTTGCCGGCCACGGCGGTGATATTCACGGGCGCGGCCAGGAAGCCGCCCTCGTTGCCGATCTGCCAGACCTCGACGCCCGGAATCTTTGTGAAGTCGAGGATGAGGAAGCGCGAGTTGCAGCCGTTGAGCAGGCGGAAGCGGTAGCGGCGCCGCTCGACGTTCAGGAAGGGCCAGGTGTTGCCGTTCACGATGATCGTGTTGCCGAAGAACTCGGGGTTCCAGATCGGCGAGAAGTGTCCGTGCCCTTCCATCTCGGGCTGGCGGCCGACGTATGGCCCCGCGACCCCATCGAAGAAGGTGCGCGTGTCGGGGTAGAACAGCGAGCCGTCGGCGTTGAACGAGCGGTCCTGGATTGCGAGCGGGATCTCGTAGTAGATCTTGTTGGGCGGGAACTTGTCGTTCTCGCGAGGGGCGGGGCCGGGGAGCACGGCGGGCAGGCCGGTGCGGCTGTCGAGCACAGCGCCGTCGCCCGCGGGGCCGCCGCGGATAATGTAGAAGCCGGCCGGCCCGGCGTACACGTTGAGCCGGGTCATGCCGAGGGTGTGGTCGTGGTACCAGATCGTCGAGGCGCGCTGGGCGTTGGGGTACTGGAAGGTGGCGAAGCCGGGGCCCCAGGCGGCGCCGAAGCGTGCCTGGGCTTGCTGGGCAAAGAAGTTGTACCAGGTGCCGCTCTTGGCGTAGCCTGCAGGAATGTTGCCGGCCGCCGGCAGGTACCAGGCCTCGGCGTAGCCGTCGCTCTCGTCGCCGACGCCCACGGCGCCGTGGACGTGGGTGACGATCGGCACGGGGCCTGTGTAGGGGCCGGGCGTTGTTTCAAAGCCAGGGCGCATGTCGCGGCCCGTGGCGCCGCCCGGGGGATTCGCCCAGTGCAGAGTCGGGTCCACCGGCAGCAGGTGGGGCAGGTAGTTCCCGGCGCCGTCCACCAGCTCGTTGATCCACCTCACGCGCACGGGCGCGTTCCACTTGGCCTCGATCGTGAGCGAGGGGGCGTTATGGAGCAGCAGCCCCCTCTTGCTGGAGGCGCTGACGGCCCCATAGCCCCACACGGTCGTCGTGGGCAGCCCGGCCGGCAGGATCTGCTGCGCGAACTGCTTCACCGAGATCTCGTAGTAGTCCGCGTTCTTGCCGCCCCGCAGCTTGACCGTCCCCGCCCGCGGCATGACCGGCGGGATGAGCAGCGGGGTGACGAACTTCGGCACATCGCCCGGCGCGAGGGTGCCGCCCGGGATCTGGGCGTACACGACCTGCTTCTTCCCGCCCACTTGCGTCGTCAGCACCAGCGCCGTCCCCGCGAGCCCCACTTTGAGGAACTGCCTCCGCGTGATCATGGCTCCCCCTTTGGCTTCTTCATCGAGGCCAATTGACTAGCGACGCAAGCCAGCACGCCCCGGCTCCACCATCCCCGCTGGTGTCATGGCCTGGTCTGTCCGCATTGGTGTGCTGAGAAGTAGCCGTAGGATAGCGGTCTGCGCGCCCAGTGGGGTAAAACTCGCGCTACGCGGAGTAGAAAAATCCCTACCCCAGTAGGGTATTTTTTCCTCCCTTTGCTTGTACGCCTCCTTCTGCCCGGCAGAGCAGGCCCTGTGCGGGGCGGCTACTCCCACTCGATCGTGGCGGGCGGCTTCGAGGACAGGTCGTAGACCACGCGGTTGACCCCGGGCACCTCGTTGACGATGCGGCTGCTGACCCTGGCGAGCAGCTCGTAGGGCAGGCGGGCCCAGTCGGCGGTCATGTAGTCCTCGGTGGTGACGGCCCTGAGGGCGATCGTGTCGGCGTAGGTGCGCCCGTCGCCCATCACGCCGACGCTCTGCACAGGGAGCAGCACGGCGAAAGCCTGCTGGGTCGCGCGGTAGAGGCCGGCGGCGCGCAGCTCCTCCATAAAGATCGCGTCGGCGCGGCGCAGGGTCTCGAGGCGCTCGAAGCTGACCGGGCCGATCAGGCGCACGGCCAGGCCGGGGCCGGGGAAAGGGTGGCGCCAGACCCAGTCCTCGGGGAGGCCAAGCTCGAGCCCGGCGGCGCGCACCTCGTCTTTGAACATGTAGCGCAGAGGCTCGACCAGCTCCATCTGCATATCGGCGGGCAGGCCGCCGACGTTGTGGTGGGTCTTGATCGTCACGCCCTTCTTGCGGTCGGGGGCGCTCGACTCGATCACGTCGGGGTAGAGCGTGCCCTGGGCTAAAAACCGGGCGTCGCCGAGGCCGCGGGCCTCGCGCTCGAAGATGCGGACGAAGCGCTCGCCGATGAGCTTGCGCTTGCGCTCGGGGTCGGCCACGCCCTCCAGGGCGGCCAGGAACTCCTCGCGGGCGTCCACGGCCACCAGGGGCACGTGGAAGTGCTCGCGGAAGGTGGCGATCACCTGCTCGGCCTCGCCCTGGCGCAACAGGCCATTGTCCACGAACACGCAGGTGAGCCGGTCGCCCACGGCCCGGTGGATGATCAGGGCGGCCACGGCCGAGTCGACGCCGCCCGAGAGGGCGCAGATCACGCGCCCCGCGGGGCCGACCCGCTCGCGCACCCGCTCGACGGCCTCGGCGACGAACTCGGCGGGGCGCCACTCGGCGGCGGCGCCGCAGACGTTGAAGAGGAAGTTGCGCAGGATGGCCCGCCCGTGGGCGGTGTGCACGACCTCGGGGTGGAACTGCACCCCGTACCAGCGGCGCGCGTCGTCGCCCATGGCGGCGAAGGGCGTGGCCGGGTTAGCGGCCAGCGAGCGGAAGCCGGGCGGCATGGCCTCGATGCGGTCGCCGTGGCTCATCCAGACCTGCTGGCTGGCGGGCGTGTCGGCGAAGAGCGGGTGCTGCTCGCCGAGGCTAATCTCGGCCGGGCCGTACTCGCGCCGGTCGGGGCGCAGCACCACCCCGCCGAGGGCCTGGCTCATCAGCTGCATGCCGTAGCAGATGCCGAGGGCGGGCAGGCCCGAGCCGGGCAGCCAGGCGGGCATCTGGGGGGCGCCCTCCTCGTAGACGCTGGCGGCGCCGCCCGAGAGGATCACGCCCACGGGGTTGAGGGCCCGCACCTGGGCCTCGGGGGCATCGTGGGGCAGCAGCTCGCTGTAGACGCCCAGCTCGCGCAGACGGCGCACGATCAGCTGGGCGGTCTGCGAGCCGAAGTCGAGCACCGGCACACTCTGAGCAGACATCGGAACCCCCTGGCTACACGAAGGGCGCAGCCGGCGCTGCGCCCTCCCATGCTACCGCAAGTTGTGACCGTCGCCGCGCCTAGCCTGTAGGCACCAGCCGCAGCCGCGGGCCGCTGAAGCTGAGCAGCCTGTCGCTCTGGTCGGGCGTGGGGGCGGGCGGGTCGAAGGTGGGGGTGCTTACGACCGAGTTGTCGCCGCCGTAGGCGTTCGGCTCGTAGCGGTCGGCCTGCCAATCGTTGTGCCACTCGCTGCCGTCGAGCAAGTAGCGGTACTGGTAGTCCCTGCCCGGCTCGAGCTCGACCGTGGCCATCCAGCCGCTGTCGGTCAGGCGCAGGGGCGTGGCCCGCTCGTCCCAGCCGTTGAAGTCGCCCACTACGTGGATCATGTCGGCCCAGATGGTGGCTGGCAGGGCGAAGGTGACACGGACGGTGCCGGCCGGGCCCGGACGCTTGGTGATCATCGCGCTACTCCTTTGTCGCGCGGCGTTGACCACGTTGTCTCCGCCTACGCCGGGATTATAGCACGGGGCCCCCGGCCGGCAGAGCGGGAAGAATGCCTTACCTTCGTTTCAATCTTGTCACCTGCGCCGCCCTACCGCACCCGGTAGATCGCCACCTCGTCCTGCTCGAACACGGGGTCGCCGATGGCGGCGAACTTTGCCAGGGCCTCGGCCGGGTAGCGCTGGCGCTCGAGCCCGCCGACGTAGATGTAGGCGACGCCGTACTTCCTCAACAGCTCGCGCGCCTGGCCCGGGTCGCCGCCGCGGTAGATCGCGTCCGCGTCGGCGCAGCGGGGGCCGAGCTGGTCGAGGGCCGCGGGGTCGCCGCCGCGCCACTGGCGCTGGTGGAACTCCCAGCCGAGCAGCGTGGGAAGGCCGGTGACCGCCGACACGCCGCCGAAGCCCTCGCCGTTGTACGAGCCCCCGCACTGGGGCGCGGCGCCCTGCCCCGCCACCTCGGCCTCGTTCAGCACGGCGGGCGCCTCGAGCACCACGCTGCCGGGCGCGGCGTGCGCGCGCAGCCAGGCGACCGACGCCTCGCCCGCCGCCGTCAGCTCGCGCGGGGTGCGCCCGTCGAGACCCACCATGTCGCCCCGGGCCATGTCGCGCAGGGTCAGCCACGGGTAGACCAGGGCGCCGGCCAGCAGGGCCGCGGTCAGCACCGCCGCCGCCCAGGCCACGGGGCGCGCCCGCCCCGCTGCGTGGCGCAGGCACCACCACAGGGCGAAGGGCGCCAGCGTCCCCCAGAGCAGCCAGACCTGGTAGTAGAACTTGAAGATCGTGTTCATCCTGTTGCCGAACAGATCCCTGATGAAGATCAGCTCGGTGCCGAACAGGACGGCGCAGCCGAGGGCCGCCGCCAGCAGCCCGAAGCTCTCGGCCGGTCGGTCGGCCAGGCGCGTCGCCCGCTCCGCCGCCAGCAGCCCAAGGCCCGCCAGGGCGAGCAGCGGGAAGCCCACAAGCAGCCCGCCGAGCAGCAGCAGCGGGGGGAGCCAGACAAGACCAAAGGCCAAAGACGAAGGACCAAAGCCGGCCTGGCCAGTGCGGGCCGCAATGGCGGCTGCCTGGGTCGGCACAGGTTGCTCGCCCTGGTCTTTGGTCTTTGGTCTTTCGTCCCGCGCAGCGGCGAGGTAGACGAAGGCAAGGATCGGCGCGAAAAACAGCCCGAAGATGATCGCGAAGGCGTGCAGCCCCGTGCGCCCGTCGAGGTAGGGCGCGATCACGCTGGTGAGCCGCCCGAGCACCGGCAGGTCAACCAGCGGGGCGGCGGCGCCGACGAGCGAGCGGAAGGTCAGGTGGAAGGGCAGGAAGAGCAGGTAGGCCGCCGCGACCACGATCAGCATGGCCCGCCCGAGCGTCAGCCAGGGCCGGGGCGCGCCCGAGCGCAGCGTCGCCACCGTCGCGGCGGCGCCGAAGAGCAGCAGGTAGGTCGGCAGGTCCCAGCTGTTGAGCGCGTACAGGCTGCCGATCACCAGGCCGGCGAGCACGAGCCGGGCGGTGCCGCTCCGGCCCTCGCCCGGGGCCTCGGGGCGCGCCAGGGCCGCCAGGGCGACAGCGGCGGCCAGCAGGCCGAAGGGCAGGGCCATGACGTGGGGGTGCATGTCGCCCAGCCTGAAGCTGAAGAAGGGGAACTCGGTGATGTTGTAGCGCCGCTCCCGCTCGCCGCCCGCGTACTCGTCCCACAGCGAGCGCGAGGGCCACCACCAGTTGAACGACTCGGCCGCGTCGCGCCGCTCCCAGCCCTCGAAGGTCTGCCAGGCGTCGGGCGGCGTGGTGATCGGGGCGGGCAGGCTGATGCGCGGCTCGCCCGCGGCGGCCTGCCCGAGGGCGCCGAGCAGCTCGCCGCCGTCGAGGGCCACGGCCCGCTCGCTGCCCAGGGCCACCTGCACCGCCCCCGACTGGTTGCCGGCCACCAGGACGAAGATCACGGCGAGCAGCGGGAAGACGGCGTAGGCCAGGCGCGCGGCTCGCCCCCGCGAGGCGAGGGCGATAGCGCTTCGCGCCGACGCAAGCGTCAACAGGTTGGCAATCGTGCCCGCCGCGCCCTGGGCGGTCAGGCCGACGATCAGGGCGAGCGAGAGGTTGTAGGCCACGGCGGGGGCTACGCCGGTGAGCAGGGCCACGGCGGCCATCAGCAGGTAGCCGAAGTAGTAGTAGTTGATGCTGAAGCCGGCCAGCCACGGGTCGTTGGGCGGGAAGAAGCCCGAGCGCTGGATCGCGTTGAAGAAGGCGAAGTCCATCGGGCGCTCGGTGCCCCAGGGCGTCGGGTCGTGGGCCCGCAGCCACACTGTGGCCAGGAGCCCCGCCAGGAACACGGCCTCGGAGGCGAGCAGCGCCGGCCAGCGGTCGCGGGCTGCTTCGCGGGCCCCGGCGAGGGCCGCCCGCGGGCCCCCGGCCAGCCAGAGGCCCAGCCCCGCCACGGCGAGGGCCGAGGCGACCAGCGAGGCCGCCCCGAAGGGCGCCAGCCCGAGCATGGCCAGCAGCCAGGCCAGGTAGCCGGTCAGCAGCAGGCCCAGGGCCTTCGCGTAGGCGAAGCCGCCGTCGGGCAGGCCCCGCAGCAGCAGCGCCGCCAGAGGCAGACCCGCCGCGCCGAGCAACTGGGCCGCCAGCCACCATGTCAGGATGTCAATCGCCATTGGAAATGGGGGGCTCCTCGTGGATAGGCTCAGTAGGTTTTACTACGAAGAGCACGAAGAGGACAGAAGGACGATAATGGCTCTGCCTTGCCTGTCGGCAGAGCCGCGAGAGACGCTCGACCGGCAGCGCCGGACTCAAATGGGCTGCCAGGTCTCTTCAGACCTTCGCGCTCTTCGTGGTAAACGTGCCGCGGCCAGAAGCCCCCGGCCCATGCCGGGCTCACGGCGCCATCTCGGCCAGGAGCCGGCGGGCCTCGCCGGCCCAGGGCCCGTCGGGGGCGAGCTGGAGGCAGGTCTCGAGCTCGACCGTGGCCCGCCCGGTGTCCCCGCGGCGGGCGAAGAGGCGCCCGAGCTGGTAGTACGGGTCGGGCGCCCGCGGGTCGGCGACGAGGGCCTGGCCCAGGGCGATCTCGGCCTTGTCGAGCGCGCCCCAGTCCACCAGGGCGGCGCCCAGCTTGTTCCAGTTCGCGGCGGAGGGCTCGGCCTGGGCGGCGAGCATGTAGGCCTCCTCGGCCTCGGCGAAGCGGGCCGCGTCGGCCAGGATGTCGCCCCAGAGGTGCAGCACGCCCAGGTCGCGCGGGTTGGCCCTGGCCGCCGGCTCGAGCACCGCCGCGGCGTCCGCCAGAAGCCCCATGTCCCTGTAGCGCTCGGCCAGCCCGAAGGCGGTCGGGCCGTCCGTCGGGTTAGCCCTGTTCGCCTCCTCCAGCTCGGCCAGGCCGGCCGGGGCATCGCCCGCGGGCCGGGCAGGGGGCTGGCGCTGCGCCTCCGCGGCCGCGAAGTCGAAGGGCGCGGGCCGGGCGTAGTCGGCCGGCACGCCCGTCACCGCGTAGATCTGCACGCCTGAGGCGTCGTAGAGCGGCTGGAGGTAGGTGTCGCTCAGCTGGTTGAACTTGGCCAGCCCCGCCTCGGGGTAGATCGCCCGCTCGACCCCGCCCACGTAGACGTAGTCAACGCCGTAGCGAGCCAGGAAGCGCAGGGTCGTCTCGGTGTCGGTGGTGCGGTAGAACTGGTCCACGTCGGCGTCGCGGCGGGCCGCCGCGGCCGGGTCGCGCTGCTCGTTCACGTGCAGGGCGCTCACCACCGTGGGCAGGCCGGTGTTTGCGGCGACCCGGATGCCGTAGCCCCTGTAGAAGAACAGGTTCGACTGGACCACCACCGGCGTGCCCTCGACCGTCGCGTTCAGCCAGCGGATCGCCGCCGCGTCACCCCTCAGGTCAATCGTCACCGTGCCCGCGCCCGGCTCGCAGCCGCCGAACGCCCCACAGTCGTAGAGGAAGCTGGTCTGGTCCATGAAAGCCAGGCCGTCGAGCGTGGGCCCGGTCTGGACCGGGAAGCGGTAGGCCACCCGCGAGGGCACGCCGGCCAGGGGGTAGAGGGCGGCGAGGGCCGCGAGGAGCCCCAGGGCGCCGAGGCCAGCCCACTGGGCGGCCGGGCCGCCCGCGCGGCGCAGGCCCCGCAGCAGGGCCGGCAGGATCGCCGCGGCGGCCAGGGCCAGCAGCACCCAGACCTGCAGGCCGAATTTGAAGACCGTGTTCATACGGTACCAGTCGCCGCCGTCGAGGTGGTCGCGGATATAGACCAGCTCGACCCCCAGCGACACGGCCCAGGCGACCCAGGCGAGCAGCAGGGCGTACCAGACGGGCGCCCCGATGCGACGCCGGGGCAGCAGGGCCAGCCCCGCCAGCAGCAGGGCGGCCAGGGCCAGCCGCAGCCCCACCGCCGGCGCCAGGGCCACCGCCACGCCGAGGACGGCCAGCCCCGCCAGCGGCAGCCACGGGGCGCCGCCCGCCGCCGGCGCGCTCCTGATGCCCAGGGCCGCCACCGCCGGTCGGTGCGCCGCCCGGCGGCCCAGGGTGCGCCGCAAGGCGCCCGCAAGGGCGGGCAGCAGGGCCGCCGCGAACAGCCCGTAGATCAGCAGGTAGTCCCGCGCCACGGTCCCGTCCTCCCAGCCGACCAGGCCGACGCCGCCGACGGGCGCCCAGTAGCGGTCGAAGAAGGGCGCGAAGAGGGCCAGCCCCCCGACGCCGACGCCGACGGCCACGAGGGCTGCGCGCCCCAGGCCCGTCCACGGCACGCCCCGCGCCCGTGGCCCGCCCGCCCGCCAGGCCGCCCCCAGCAGCGCCAGACCCGCCAGCAGCCCGTAGGTCGGAAAGTCCCACGAGTTCGTCACCGCCAGCGTCCCCAGCGCCAGCACCATGAGCCCCAGCAGGGGCGCAGCAGGCTGCGCCCGGCGCGGCGCCCCATTTCGCGGCGCCGCCACGACCTCGTACCCCAGCGCCGCCACGAGGATCGTGACGGGCAGGGCGATCAGGTGGGGGTGCAGGTCGGCGAAGAGGAAGGTGAAGGCCGGGAACTCGTTGATCGTGTTGGGGATCACCCGGCTCGGCCCGATGAACCAGTCGCCCAGGCGCTCGCCGAGGCCACCGGGCCCGCCCGCGCCCAGGGCCTCGGCCACGGCGCCCGCGCCCCGCGACCAGCCGGCGGCGAAGAAGCTCGCCAGGTTGCCCAGCACGCCCACCAGGGCCGCCGCCAGCAGCCCGTAGCGCGCCCGGCCCGTCATCTGCGCCACGAGGGCGAAGGCGCCCGCCAGGGTCAGGGCGAAGGCCGTCGCCACCGCCAGGTTGAAGCCCACGGCCGGCGCGATGCCCGTGGCCTTGATCGGCAGCGACATCAGGTAGAGGCCGTAGTAGTAGTAGTTGATGTAGCCGCCGCTGAAGAACGGGTCGTAGGGGGGCATCACCGGGCTGCGCAGGATGGCGTTCAGGAAGCCGAACTCCATCGGCTTCTCGCCGCCCCAGCTCGGGTGCCAGAGGTCGGGGTTGAGGGCGCGCACCAGGCAGAGCCCGGCGAAGCCGGCCAGGAAGACCAGCTCGCCCTGGATCAGCGCGCGGCGCCGCCCGCGCAGGGCCGTCACGATC
>DAOLDO010000126.1:0-10794 GCA_035327325.1 Chloroflexaceae bacterium
CGCGTGAGAAGCTCTACCAGATCGTCAACCACCGCTACAACCTGGAGCTGCCGACCGTCATCACCAGCAACCGCGCGCCGGAGCAGCTCGACCAGCGCATCCTGTCGCGGATGTTCCAGCGCGCCTTCGCCGGCGAGATTCTGCGCGTCTCCGCAGAGGACTATCGCAAACAGCTGCTGAAGCGGCCACACCCGTAACGGCTCGCTCACGGAAAGGAATCCGACGATGACCACCACCGCAATCCTGATCGCCGCCGACATCGGCAATGTCAACACCAAGTTCCGCCGCCAGGGCGGCGCCTGGGAGATCGAGCCGTCGCTGGTGCGTATGCTCAGCGGCCGCGCCGGCTACAGCTTCACCAACGACATCCCGGTGCGCCCGCTGGTCTACCTGAGCGGCCCGGCCGGCATCGAGCCGCACGCGCCCTACCTGGTCGGCCGCGACGCCCAGCGCGCCGGCGTCACCGACGTGGCGGTGATCGGCAGCGCCGAGCTGCGCGTCCACTCGTCCGCCTACCTGCTGCTGCACCTCTACGCGATCGTCGCCAGCCTGCCTGCCGGCATTACCAGCGCCCAGGTCGCCTTCGCCGGTGGCCTGCCGGTCGAGGACGACACCAACCCGCAGGTTCGCGAGACGCTGCGGCAGCGGCTGACCGGTAAGGCCGAGAAGAGTAGCCCGCCCATCCCGCATGTACTCCGCTGGGGCGAGACTACCTACACCATCACCATCTCGCGCAGCTCGTTCATCCCGCAGCCGATCGGCGCGGTCGCCACCCTGCTCTTCACCCCGGATGGGCGCATCCACACCAACGGCGCGCTGCTGCGCCAGCGCTACGCGCTCGATATCGGCGGCGGGACGACGGATTTCACCGGCCGGAAGGGGCTGGAGCTGCTGCCGGGGAGCGAGGGTGGGGTGCGGCTAGGCGTGCAGAACGCGGCCGAGACGGCGCGGGCGCTCATCCAGCGCCGTTTCCCTAGCCTGCGGCAGCTGGACGCGGGGCAGGTGCTGACGATGCTGCGCCAGGGCGAGACGACGGTCTACGTCGCCGGCGAGCCCTGCGATGTGCGGGCGGAGCTCCAGACTGCGCTCAGCGACACCGCCAGCGCCATCCTGGCCCAGGTGCTGCCGCGCTGGGAGCGCACGCTGGCCCAGGGCGAGGTGCTGCTCTTCGGCGGCGGGGGTCAGGTGATGGCGCCGGCCATCAGCGCGATGCTCACCCCGCTCACGCCGGTGACTCTGCTGGAGCAGCCGGTCACGCGGGTCGCCGATGGCATCGAGCGCCTGGCGAAATATCGCCTGCAAGGGTAATGACCCGCGTGTGCGCCATTCGGCTGGACAGGCCGAACCAGGGCCTTTCCGCATTGGGACGATGAATAGCACGGGCGCGGGCTGGCTGAGATAACCATGCAGGCTGGCTCGCGCCCGCAGAATGGCGCAGGAACGCGCCATTGGAGTTGACGATGATCAAGGCGGATTTCCCCGATCGCTACTACGCCAGCGTGCCCGCCGACGACCCGCGGTTCGGCGAGCTGCGCGAGGTGCTGGCCGCGGTGAAACAGACTGGCCGGCACAGCCCGGCGGCGCGCATGCTCGGCGAGTGGGCGCTGCTCGGCTTTCTCTTGACCACCGGACGAATCAGTATCAGTGGGGGCGCCGGGGCGACGACGACGTTGCCGGGCGAACTCCCGGACCCGCGCGAGCTCCTGGCCGCGAAACGCCAGCTGGAGGCGGCCGCCGCCGGGCTAGGAGACTTTGACGCTTAGAAGGAGACGATCATGCCCCTGACTCTGCGCCGCCGCCCCCGGCTCCCCGCGACGGCGCCGCTTGTAGCGACACCATCGCCTACCCCCGCGGTTGAGGAGCGCCCGGCACTGAGCGATCCGGAGCTGGCGCGGCCTGCGCCCACCGCACGCGGGAGCGCAACAGGTCATGCATCAGCGCGACCACGCCGGCGCGCTCATGACACCTGGCGCGACCGGATGCTCGGCGAGATGTTCTTCTTCCTGCTCGGCCTGGGCGTCTGGCTGAGCAACGCCATCTTCACCGTGCTCGGCGTTACCGCGCCGGTGGGACTCACCCCGCTGACTGGACTGCTCGGCTTCGTCTTCCACCTGCTGCTCTCACGCGCCGAGCTCTACCTCTGGCACCGTTGGCGCGACCCGTGGTACCTGCTGCTCCTCGTCGGTTGTGTGCTCGTCGACGCCGGCACGACCCTGGTCGGGCTGCTTCCCCTGGCGGCAAAATGGTTCCCAATGCTTGTTGGCAATACCCCACAGAACGTGCTAGACTGGGGGCAGATTCTGGCCGCGCTGGTGAGCAATACGACCGTACCGGCATGGTGGCCCAACGCGCTGCTGTTGTTAGCCATTACCTTCGCCTTCGCGCTCGGCTCCGAGCGGCTGCTGCGCAAGTTCTATCGAGGGATGATCGAGACCTGGCAGGAGCGGCCAGCATGAGCCGGTGTCCCGGCTGAGGAGGTATCGCGATGCAGCCACAACTGCTTGAAGCCCTCGGGCTCTTCCAGTGGCTCGGCTTCGCGCTGCTCGTCGTTGCCTGGCCGGTCTACGAGGTGCTCACGTTGCGCCGGCGGGCTAGACAGGCCGAAGATCGAGCGGCACAGCTGACCCAGGACTACCAGCACCGCATCGAGGCACTGGATTCAGTCCAGCGCCAGGCATTCGAAAAGCTGCTTCAGCACCCGCAGCCGCTGCGCACCCCACCAGCGGGTTTTGGGCCAACCCTGCGCGGTGTCGCGGCGTATCACGAGACTGATCCGTACGCGATCCCGATCGGCTGGCAGAACTCGGATGGGGTGGCTGACCTGGTGACCGGCAGCCTTCACGGCGACAGCCCCTATTTTGTGGGCAACATCCAGGTCACCGGCATGACCCGCTGGGGCAAGAATATCTGGGAGTTCCTGACCACCACGACGCTGTGCTATCGCACGACACCGGCGCAGCTGCGGATCTTCTGCATCGACGGCAAGGGGCCAGACGGGGCGCTCTGGCGCGGGCTGGCGCACAACTGGCGCGAGCCAATCACCCGCGAAGAAGACATCCCCGGCGCGATCGCGGCACTGGAGGCGCTGCGCGGCGAGCGGATGCGCCTTCTCGAACAGCACGGTGTGACGAAGTGGGAAGAGCTGCCGCCACAGAGTCGCCCACCGCTGGTCTGGGTCGTGATCAATGAGCTATCGCTGCTGGAGAAGGTGCTAGGCCGCGAGCTGGAGAGCTGGCTGACCCGCGAGCTCTCCTCGGCTCTGGCAGGCGGCATCCGCTACTGTATCCTGATGCAGGACGCCTCCAACTGGGAGACTGGCTGGCGCCGGCAGATCGGCCTGGCGGTCGCCGGCGGCCAGGTGAGCCGCGACGCTGACAAGCCCAACCTGGGGATGTCGACCGCGGAGATCAAGGATCGTGGCGGTGTTCCGCCGTCAGAGCTCGCCGAGCGCGGCATCTTCACTGCGCGCTTCTACCGCGATGTTGTGTCGGTCAGCATCCCCTACCTCAATGTTGAGGAGCGGAAGGCGGCGATCGCGCGGCTATCTAGAGCGGTAGATGCTGCAAAAGCGTCAAGTTTTTCCAATAGCCACGAGCCTGTTGCGGTACTGCATACCGTGATACCCTTTCGCACATCAGGGGGCACCAGCGACGCCTCAGAGACCCTCCAGGCACTGCCGTCACACAGCAGTACTGAGGGTACTCCCCATCACAACCGGGTATCTGTTGATACCCGTGATACTGAGGGTACTGCAGTTGACGAGGTTCTGGCACGAGGTGACGAACTGACCGATGATCAGATAAAATACTTACATCTCCAGCGTCGCTGGTCGCCGACACGCATTGCTGAGTCGCGCGGCGTACGCGGTCGGAAGCAGGTGCGGCTGGAGCGCGTATATGCAGCCCTTGGCCTCCGGCGCGAGCTGACTGAGGTCGAGCAGCCGGCGTAGAAAGAGAGAACCGATGACGACACGAACCATTGAAGTGCCTGAGGAGCTGTATACCCAGCTGGAGCAGCGCGCCCACGCGGCTGCCCAGTCGGTGGATGCGGTCGTCATTCGGACGCTCGCCAGCAGCCTGCCCCCGGCGCCAGAGCCGGATCTTCCTCAGGCTGTCCAGGACGAGCTGGCGGCCATGGAGCACCTCTCGGACGAGGCGCTCTGGGCGATCGCGCGCAGCACGATGAACAGCGACTCGCTGGCGCTCTACGACGTGCTTCGGGATCGCAAGGAGGAAGGGTCGCTGACTCCCGAGGGCCAGCAGTGGCTCGCCCGCCTCACTCTGGACGCCGATGCGCTGGCCTTGCGGAAGGCGCACGCCTACGCGCTGCTCAAGAGCCGTGGACATCAGCTGCCCACGCTCGCCGAGCTGCCGGTTCCTACCTCGTGAGCCGTCCGTACATCCCGGTTGAGATCCAGGAGCAGGTCCTTGCCGATGCCGGCCATCTCTGCGGCTACTGCCACTCCGACGAGCGGCTGAGCGGCATTCCGCTGAGCATCGAGCACATCATCCCGCGGGTCGCCGACGGCCCGACGGCACGTGAGAACCTGTGGCGCTCGTGCCGGCCCTGCAACGAGCAGAAGGGCGGGCAGATCGCTGCGACAGACCCTGAGACTGGCGAGCTCATGCCGCTCTACAATCCGCGCACACAGCCCTGGCGCGAGCATTTTGGCTGGAGCGTCGACGGCTTCCTGATCGAAGGGCGCACGCCCACCGGGCGTGCGACAATTGTTGCTCTGCAGCTGAATCGCCCTATGCTCGTCGCCGCCCGAAGGCGCTGGGTGCGCGCCGGCTGGCACCCACCGGAGGAAGATCTGGAGCACAGCTGAGCCACAATCGACCTTGCATAGCTGCAAGCTGACTGCATGTGAGGTTCTCAGCATCTCAAAGCAATAAAGTGCGATTTCTCAAGTCACGAAAAAGCCCCCGAATAGAAGAGCGAAGGGGAAATTTGCAGGGTGCATGTCCATTCAGAAGGCTTGTGAGGCTAAGGGCTAATGACTTGACAACAGCCCAGTCAAGTTCAAAAGATAGGTTAAGAGGACAAGACACAGCAGAATAAGAGATTTCTCTGGACCGCGCCATTAAACCCAACAACATAGGAGCCTCAACATGACGACATCCCACCAGTTTGGCGGCCAGTGGACTGATGAAAAGCTCGATAGGCTGCGCAAATACCTCCACGCCTATCGTACGATCTTTACAAAAAACCCACGAGCCGCGATGTTGCGCACCACGTTTGTCGATGCATTTGCGGGAACAGGTTCCAGACAAAGCGCAAATTTAGCACCAGCACGAACACTTCCCCTCCTGCTAGATGATCTCCCTGTTTACGAGGATGAGGCCACCTTATTCCAGCAAGGCAGTGCACGCATAGCTCTGGAAACCAACCCGCCCTTTGATCACTACTTGTTCATCGAGCGAAATCCTACCTACATTGCTGAATTGGAACAACTCCGGCAACAGTTTCCAACAATTGCACAGCGAATCGCAATCGTGCAAGGCGAGGCTAACGCGACGCTCCAGAATTGGTGCAAGGGCACTAATTGGCGAACCAATCGAGCGGTTGTTTTTCTGGATCCTTATGGCATGGAGGTCGAGTGGGCAACCATCGAGGCGATTGCAAACACGCAGGCAATCGACCTCTGGGTGCTGTTTCCGCTTGGACAGGCCGTCAATCGTGTCCTGACGCGCAGTGGTCCACCTGAGGGTGGATGGGCGGACCGTCTGACAAAGTTCTTTGGCACAACCGATTGGAAAGACGCTTTCTATCACCCGAGTTCACAGATGAATCTATTTGGTGAGGAGACGCAACTCGAGAAAGGTGCGACGTTCGAGCAGATCGGAGCGTTTTTCTTGCAGCGGTTAGCGACCATCTTCCCAAAAGTAGCAGATAATCCTCTCTACCTGCGAAACCGCAAAAATGTACCGATTTACCTGCTATGCTTTGCCGCAGCGAATGTGAAAGGAGCTCCGACCGCAGTCAAAATCGCCAAGGATATCCTGGGAACCTAAGGTGGCCTGATGAGTGTGTCAATCTTTTCCTTGCTTAGTCGCAATGCTTTAGTTCGTTAGAAAGCGAATGATCAGCAAATAATCGGTTGACAAACGTACCACGGTGTGATACTATCCACAGTGTCTAGAAAATTTGTTCTTCCTTGAGTGGTGTGTTATGAGCCTGCAATCCGCAATCGAGTGGACCGATGCAACCTGGAACCCAGTGACCGGATGCACCGAGGTTTCCCCAGGCTGTGATCACTGCTACGCACGAACCTTTGCCGAGCGTTTTCGCGGCGTGACTGGTCATCCCTACGAACAAGGGTTTGACTTGAAACTATGGCCTGAGCGTCTCGAGTACCCATTACAGTGGAAAAAGCCGCGGCGCATTTTCACTAACTCAATGTCTGACTTGTTCCATAAAGATGTTCCCGACGACTTCATTTTTCAGGTATTCGACATCATGGCGCAGGCGAACTGGCATACCTTCCAGGTCCTCACTAAGCGCCCCGCGCGGCTTGCCCGACTTGTACCGCGTATCAGCGAGCGCCTACGGCGTTACAGTGGGCATCTTGCGCCCTGGCCAGACCAGATATGGCTTGGCGTCTCCATTGAGACTATGCAGTACAGCTGGCGTGCCGAACAACTCCGGCGGGTGCCAGCGGCCGTTCGCTTCATAAGTGCGGAGCCTCTCCTGGGTTCGCTTAAACAGCTCGACTTGACGGATATCCACTGGCTTATCGCTGGCGGCGAGAGCGGACGGGGGCATCGTCCGTGCGATCCGGCCTGGGTTCACGAATTGCGCGATCGCTGCATTGAATCAGGCACGGCGTTCTTTTTCAAACAATGGGGCGGGCGCACACCAAAAACAGGTGGACGTCTGCTCGATGGTCGTACTTGGGATGACTATCCCCAGCTCACTCCTGTGAGTTTGTGACTCTGGAAAGTAACCGGATTGCTTCTCCCCGGGGCTGACTACCGTGGCCCATAATGTCACCCCTGTTATTGTTCTCCCCTCACCCTCCGCACCTCCTCGCGCGCCCAGACGCGGGCCTGCTTGCGGGTCAGGCTACGCGGGGCGCCGATGTTGCGCCAGTGGGAGTTGACGGTCGTCAGGGTGATGCCCAGCGCCTGCGCGATCGCTTCGTTGTCGAGGCCCTGGGCGCTGAGCCAGATCACGTCGATCTCGCGGGGTGAGATGTCCAGCGCGGTGAAGTGGTCGACGATGACCGGCGGAACGTCCGGCCGGTTATCTGTCTCGGTGACGATCGGTGGCGGGAAGAGTGGCGCCGGCTCGCCCAGGGCGATGGAGCTGAGGGTTGCAGCCAGGCGCTCGCTGAGGGCCGGGTCGTGGGCGAGCAGCACTGCGGCGACGCCGGCCGTATGCGCGGCTCGAACCTGGGCCGGGTCGAAGGCGAGGAGCAACAGGGGTACCTGGTGAGCACGGGCGATCGGCGCGATCGCGCTCGCCGCGCTCACCTCGGCGATGATTGCCGTCCACTGGAGCTGTTCCAGGGCCAGCCGGAGCGCGGCCGGATGGCTGGCCTCCATCATCTGGGCCACGCCGCGCAGGTGCTGCTTGAGCCCGCTGCTCAGCACTCGTGAGGCGCCGTAGATGATGACGTGAAGCATCGAGCGCTGGAGGCGGCGCAGCTGCTCGAGTTCGTGGCTCTGCTCGCGGGCCAGGCTGACGACGGCGTCGTTGCGGAGCGCGGGCATGGGCTGCTGGAGCACAGCGTAGAGCTGCGTGCGCAGGCTCAAGATATCGACCGGCTTGTAGATCGGCGGCAGACAGCCCATCGCGTTCAGCGCCGCGACGGGGATCGGGTCGGCCGTGAAGGGCACGATCGGGAGATCGGCGCGCAGCTCCCGCAGACGCAGGTAGACGCTGCCGCCCTCGAGGTCGGGCAGATGCAGGTCGAGGATGACCAGGTCCAGATCGCGGTGCCGCCGGCGCACCTGGTCAACCCCGCTCAGCCCGTCGTCCGCCTCAAGCAGCGTCCACTCGGGTGGAATCGCGGCCCGCACATCATCACGGGCGGCTGCATCGTCATCAATGATCAGCATGGTCGTCATTAATTCCTCCTCTGCATTGTTCTGGCGGGCAACTCCTGACGCTGCTCGGCGTAGGGCAGCCGAATCCAGAATGCGCTGCCCTCCCCTGGGCGACTCGTCACCCCATATGCGCCGCCCATGAGCTCAGTCAGCTCGCGGACGATCCCCAACCCCAGGCCCATCCCCGGGCCGGCAGACTTCATCTGGCCGGGACGAAATACCTGCTCCCGCACCTCATCAGTCAGGCCAGGACCGGTATCCCTCACGCTGATGCTCAACCAGCCCGGGTAGCGCCGGTCATCCCAGAGCTCGACCGCGACCTGACCGCCCGCGCTGGTCGCGTCGAGTGCGTTGGTGACCAGGTTGTCGAGCACGCGCCGGAGCGCGGCCGCGTCGCCGAGTACGGTTGCACCTTCGCTGCTCATCGCCCAGAAGAGATCCACTCTGGTGATCTGCGCCCGCTCGGCGGCAGCGTCGATCACGGCGCGAACAATCGGTAGAACCTCGACGACAACCGGCGGCCGCTTCGTCAGCGGCCGGTCGCTCAACGCAACCCGCAGCTGGCTGGCGAGGCTGAGCAGGAGACCCACGTGGTCGCCGATGCGCCGCGCCATCCCGTGAATGCCTGCGCGCTCGATCTCGCGATAGATGCGGTCCAGCCCACTGAGCGGCGCGGCCTGGTCGTGCACCAGCCGCGCGAGGGCGGTGATCTGCTCCTGCGCCGCAGCGCGCTCGGCCATCCGCGCCCGGCGCTCGGTCTGCACCGCCTGCCACCACCGGCGCAGCTGATGCTGCCGGCGGACAGCCCGAATCGTCACTCGAAGTACCTCAATACCTAGCAGCGCAAGAGCTGGCGCCGGTGCAATATCGCGAGCGATGATCGTGTGCGCCAGGGCTAGCCAGACGACCACCTGGGGGATGGGCGACCCGGCGGCGAGCAGCTGGTTGCCTGATTGGATGCTGTCCGGACGATGCTCGATCCAGCGCAATATCGCCGGCGCGCTGAGGCTGGCGCGTAGCGTCTCCAGCAGCTCACGCGCCTCGACGCCCGGTAGTGCGGGAAGGCCAGTCAGGCTCAGGACACGCAGGGTCACCATGAGCCAGAGCATGGCCTGAATCGCCCGCAGCGCACGCGGGCTCGTGATCAGCAGCAGCACGACCACCACGATTAGGGCCAGGTCGGTCACTATGGCAAAGACCTGGCCCAGGGCGATGTGATTGCTAGCTTGTCCGGCGAGCGACGAGCGTACAACGCCAATTAGCGTCACAGCCCCGAGGATGGCGACGAGGTCGGCCAGCGCCTGAAACCCACGCATCGTCGCTGGCTCCTGCCGATCGCCGTTTGCCGCCAACGTCGCGACGCTGAGCAGGCTGGCGATGCCCGCGCTGGCAAGCTGCGCGACCGGCGCCATACTCAGCTGCGCTACGCCAAGCAGCACCTGCTGGCTCACGCCACTTGCCGAGAACCCCATTGCGACAGCAACGCCGAGCCAGGCGCCACGGTCATGATCGGGGAGGCGCCTTGAGGCCTCCACAACCATGCCAATGACGCTCCAGACGATCCCGGCGGCTGTCACATCCGCCCACGGGACCCAGGCGAGCTGCCGCTCCGCAGCGACCGCGAGCAGCCCGGCACGCAGCAACGCCGCTGCGACCAGCCCCCAGGCAAGCCAGTGGAGCAGCGCGGGCAAACGAGTTGGGTTGCTGAGCGCAGCGGGTTCCATAGCAACGGCATTCGTACCTCCGGTGAGCTACAGCGAGGCGGCGTGCGGCTATCGCTCGTGTTGGTGGCATACCTCGTCCCGTTGCGCGCCTGTGGATCCGAAGGGCTTCTGAGTATAGCAGGAAATCGAATATATGTTCTATTTACACTGGTTACAGATGGATGACACGACACAACGATAAGAACATTTGATCTAAATTTGATCTCTGTTACCCCTGGCACTGACACCCTCGCACGCGCTATGCTGCATCCACAGCTCATCCCTGGCCTCGCGTTGCTGTCGCCCGCGTCCTCGGACGACCTCGGCGCACGCCAGAGGAGTTGACCCTATCGGCGTATGAGCGAGAGGCATCGCGCAAGGATGCACAAGAAGACCCCGATCGTGAGCGGTTGCCACTCCTTCCGCGATCGAGGTCAAAACCCAGGAGACAACTGAGGCCCGCACCTCATAGACGGCCTTTCACCTGTGCGGTGGCCTCGAAGCTTCGTCAGACGCTTGCGGTCTTCCTTTGCTGCGCACTGCGTGAACCGTCCTCACGCAGTGCTGAAGCGAAGAGCCAGACCCGGCAGGCCACACGAGGCTGGCGTTGCCGTGCCTATCGGACGAAAGGACGTCACATGCACTTTCCAACCTGGCGCTTACGCTGGAAGCGCTGGCATGCTGCCCTCGTTGTCGCGGCGATCATAATCGTCGCCGTGCTGCTGGTCTCGGCTCAGCGCGCCTCTGCCGCGCTGCCGATGCTGGGCGCTGAGGCGGTTCACGCGCACCATCATCAGCTGGCACTTCCGCAAGCGAGCGAGCCGCCGCTGCTGCCTGGCCCGGATCATATGACGAACCACGGGCCGTGGTTCCAGATGGTCTGCACGCTCGGCCATCGCCTCCGCGATGATCCGATCGTCTTCCCAAGCCAGCCAGGCGTAAGCCACGAGCACCAGTTCTTCGGCGCAACGGGGACAAACGCGTTCTCGACCTACGCCCAGCTCACCAGCGGCGGCACAACCTGCGGCGACAAAGCCGAT
>DAOLDO010000127.1:0-10679 GCA_035327325.1 Chloroflexaceae bacterium
GCGCTGCTGCCCTACCTGCGCGGCCTGGCGGGGGCGTACAACCTGCGCGTGGTCGCCGCGGCGCCCCCGGCCCCCATCCCCGCCTACGACTCGCCGCGGCACGAGCCCCTCGAGGAGCGGGCCGGCTGAGCGGGCAAGAAGAACGGCTGCCTCTCGGCAGCCGTGGGGGATAAAGGGGGGTATGGGGGCGGCGTGGGGCCGGCTTGCGGTCTGAAGGCTGGCCTCGGCGACCGCCGCGATCGCCGTCTGCTCTGTTGCCTCCAGTGTAGCGAAGAGCAAGCGGCGTGCCATCGGCTGTTCCGCCGGTCTCGCGATCCGTCGTTGGTCGGAGCCCCATCCTGGCCCCTGGGCAGGGTGGCTACATTGGCGTGGGCCCGCCGTGCAGCTCCTCCACGAGGTGCGAGCGGGCCTCGACCTCGGTCAGCCGCAGCGAGGCGTAGAGCGACGCCTCGCGCATGAGGGCGCGGGCCTGCTCGCCCGGCAGGTGCGTCAGCTGGTCGAGGCTGGTGCCGTGGGCCCTCAGGTACTCTTCGACGTAGGCTCGCTCGAGCGCGGCCTGGCCGGGGCGAGCGAGCGTCTCGTCCGCGTTGCTGGTCGTCATAGCAGACCTCCATTGGTCTATCTAGCGGCCCAGAGGGCGGTGCCGCGAGTCCTTGCTGCCGCCTTATGATACTCCTGGCCCTCCCCGCCGTAAAGGGTGATTCCGTCAACCGAAGACGGACGATTACAGAATTACACTCTAACATGGATCTAATGGAGCGCAGGGGTATGGGGGTCTATACTGACCAGCAGAACGGAAAGGATCCCCAATGACCATAACCGATGAGGCGGCCGCCCTCGACGCCTACTCCCAGGCGATCACCACGGCGGCCGAGCGCGCCGGCCCCGCCGTCGTCAAGATCGAGACAGGGCGCGGCGGGCGCACGCCAGACGGCCGGCCGGGGCCGCAGCAGGGCCTGGGCTCGGGCGTGATCTACAGCAGCGACGGACATATTCTGACCAACGCCCATGTGGTGGCGGGCGCGAGCAGGGTGCTGGTCAGCCTGGCCGACGGGCGGCGTCTGCCGGCCGGTGTGCTCGGCGCCGAGCCGGCGAAGGACCTGGCGGTGCTTAGGGTGGCCGAGGGCCGGCTGCCCGTTGCCCAGCTGAGCGCGGCGCCCCTGCGGGTGGGCCAGCTGGTGGTCGCCATCGGCAACCCCTTCGGGCTCGACTTCACGGTGACGGCGGGCGTGGTGAGCGCCCTGGGCCGCAGCCTGCCCGCGGGCCCGGGGCAGCAGCTCGAGCAGCTGATCCAGACCGACACGCCGATCAATCCGGGCAACTCGGGCGGGCCGCTGGTGGACGTGCAGGGCCGGGTAGTGGGCATCACCACGGCGATCGTGCCATGGGGCCAGGGCCTGGGCTTCGCGGTGCCCACGGCCACGGCCTACGAGGTCATCGGGCGCATCGTGGCCCGTCACCGCGAGACGATCGGGCGGGGCGCCCTGGGCATCTCGGGCGTGGACGCCGGCATTGACGAGGCCACGGTCCGCGCCAACGGGCTGAGCCAGCGCGGGGGCGTGCTGCTGCTCGAGGTGGCGCCCGCCGGTGCCGCCGGCAAGGCCAGCCTGCGCGGCGGCGACATCATCGTCAGCCTCGAGGAGCGGGCCGTCGAGACGGTCGAGGGGCTGCGCCAGGCCGTCCAATCCCTGAGGGGCCGCGCGCCCTGGCGCGTCGGCTTCCTGCGCGAGGGGCGGCGGCGTAGCGTGAGCCTGGTGCCGCAGGGGTGAGGCTCGGCGGCGCCTTGCGCTGTCGGGAAGCACCCCCGCGGGCGAGCGCGGCGAGCAAGCGTCACCCCGGCGAGTGGTAGCGAGCCACTATGGTAGAATAGCGCCGTCCGTCCCTCTGCCATAGGAGCGCCATGGAATCGCTCTCGACCATCCTCCGCCTGGGCCTTGGCGGGCTCCTCCTCGACCCCCGGGCCTTCCAGGCCCAGCGCGACGCGCCCGACGGCCTGCGGCGGGGACTGCTCCTCGTCGCCCTCGTGGGGCTCCTGGTGGGCCTCGCCGGCTGGGTCGGCGACATCGGCGAGGCCCTGACCACGCCCGACCCGGAAGCTTTTAGCGAGACGCTCTACCGCGGGCTGACGGGGCTGCCGCTCTACCGGCAGCTGGTCGAGGAGCTGCCGGAGCTGGCGGCCGCCGTTGACCAGGCCCTGGCCCAGCCCCAGGCCGGCCTGCTCGGCCCATCGCCCCTGCTCGGCGCCGTCGGCCTGCTCACCACCCCGCTGCTGCACCTGCTCGGCTGGCTGCTCTTCGGCGCCCTCGTCCACCTGGCGGCCCGGGCCTTCGGCGGGGCGGCGAGCTTCGGGCAGACCCTGGCCTGCACCGCTCTGGCCTCGGGCGCCGGCCTGCTGGCCCTGGTCCAGGTGGTGCCCTACGCCCAGGTCGCCGCGACCACCCTGCTGGGCCTGATCGCCACCTACGTGGCCGTGCGCGAGGCCCACGGCCTGCGGCCAGGGCGCGCCCTCTTGGCGGTGGCGCTCGGCCCGCTGCTGCTCGCCGTGGTCGGCGGGGGGCTGCTCTGCTGCGTGCTCTTCCTCTTCATCGGCGCCCTGGGCGGGGCGGCGCAGGGGGCCGGCCTATGATGGAGCTGTTCAACGGGGCCCTGACCCTGAACCAGGACCGGATGCGCGGCCTGCGCGAGGCGCCCGACGGCGTGGCCCGCGGCTTCCTGCTCGTGCTCTTCGTCGGCCTGCTGGTCGGCGCCGTCAACGGGGTCAGCGGCCTGATCCAGAATGCCACCCCCGAGCGCGCCGTCGCGGCCCTGCGCGCCGAGGTGGACCGCCAGGTTGACCAGCTGGTGCTCACCTCGAACGACACCACCACCCAGGAGCTGACGCGGATCGTCAACGAGAACCAGGAGCCGTTCTTCAGCATGCTCGAGGAGCTGATCGCGCTGCCCACGCCGCTACCGCGGCCGGTCGGCCTGGCCTTCCAGCTCCTGGCATCGGTTGTCAGCACGCCCCTGAGCTACCTGGCCGGCATGCTCCTGGCCGCCGTCGTGGCCCACGTCGCCGCGCGGCAGCTCGGCGGGCAGGGCAGCATCCAGCAGATGGTCGCCCTGGGCTCGCTCTCGGTGGCGCCTCACGCCCTCGACGCCCTGGCCTTCATCCCCGGCATCGGGCCGACCCTGGGCCTGGTGGCCTGGATCGGGGGGCTGGTGGTCCTGATGGTCGCCCCCTCGGTCGCCCCCCGCCTCGACAGCCTGCGCGCCGCCCTGGCCGTGCTGCTCTACCCGCTGCTGCTCGGGCTGCTCGCCTTCCTGGCCTTCTGCGTCCTCGTCGCGGCGCTGATCGCGCTGGCGGGGTCGGCCTGAGGCTCTTGGGGCGCCCCCGCGGGGGCGCCCTTACGTCTGATATCGAAGCCAGCCTGTTGCTGGTCATCGCAGGACCGCCCTCACCCTCGCCTCGCTCCGCTCGGCTCCCCCTCTCCGCGTAGGAGAGGGGGCAGGGGGGTGAGGTCTGCGGCGGGCCTCAGCGGCGGCGGCTGGCGAGGGCCCACCAGATGGCGGCGCCGGCGACGAGGGCGACGAGGGCCAGGGCGGCGGCGCCGTCCGGGCCGAGAGGGGTGGCCGCCAGGGCGTTGGAGATGCGGCCGAGGGCGCTCTGGGGGCCGCCGGCGACGCGCACGAGGCCGGGGAGCGAGGCCAGGGCGCCGACGGCGCCGAGGACGATCAGCAGGGCCGCGGCGGCGGCCCAGGCCACGAGGGGGCGCGCCGGCGCCCAGCGCGGCCGGCTGACCCCCTGGGCCGGGGGCGTCGCCGGCAGGGAGGCCACGACCCGGGCCGCGAGGCCGGGGGGCGGCTCGGCGGGCGCGGGCTCGCCGTAGGCGGCCAGCAGCCGGCGCGTCGCCGCCTCGGCCTCGGCCAGCTCGGCCTCTGAGGGGGTCAGCTCGGGCTCGTCTCGGCGTCCCATCGGGTCGGTCCTCCCTCGGCCGCGAGGGCCTCGGCGATCAGCTTGCGGGCGCGGTGGAGCCGGGTCTTCACCGTGGCCTCGGTCAGGCCCATGGCCTCGGCGATCTCGAGGTAGGAGAGGTCGTGCCAGTAGCGCAGCACCGTCACCGAGCGGTAGGTGTCGGGCAGGCGCTGGAGGGCCCGCTGGACGGCCAGGCGCCCCTCGTCGCGCAGGGCCCTGGCCTCGGGGCCGGGCTCGGCGCTGGGCAGCCAGAAGGCCACCTCGTCGAGGTCGAGCCAGCCGCCGCGTCGGCGGCGCAGCCGGTCTATGCAGTAGTTCGACCCGATCGAGAGCAGCCAGGTCACCAGGCGGCGGGTGGGGTCGTAGGTGTCGAGGCGCCTGTAGGCGCGGAGAAAGACCTCCTGGACGGCGTCCTCGGCCTCGTGGGCGTCGGCGAGCATGCGGTAGGCCTGGTTGAACACCGCGCCGCTGTAACGCCGCACCAGGGCGGCGAAGGCGGCCTGCTCGCCCGCGAGGGCGGAGCGGACGAGGGCGGCGTCGTCGGCCGGCTGATCCATCAGCGGAACCCTGTCTCTAAGAGTGTACGCGCGGCCGCGGCGAAGGTTTCAGCGGGCGGGCGCACTTGCGCAACTACGCAGCTTCGTGTACCATCTCCCGGGGGCTTCTTCAGATCGTCGCGCCTGGCCCCCGGGCGGCGTGGAGGGTGCATTGGCAGCCAGCTTCAACCGTGAGCAGATCCGGGCCGCCCTGGCGGAGACGGACCCGGCCTACAGCTTCTACCTCGACCTCGAGTCCGGCGAGGTGGTGAAGGTCTCCGACGCCGAGACGAGCCCCGAGGCCGCGGCGCTGCGCGACCAGGTGATGGAGGGCTACGGCGACCGCTTCCGCTCCATCCCCGGCGGCAACCCGGCCCCGAGCGACGCCGACGTGCAGAGCTGGATGGACGCCGAGGGCCTGTAGGGGGCGAGGCGGGCTGTTAAAACAAAAGGGGGCCCCGGGGTGTAGAACGCTCCGGGGCCCCCTTTTCGCTACTTCTCGTAGGGCTTGCCGGCGGCGGCGGGGCCGACGGCGCGCCCGATCAGGCCGGCCAGGACCACGATCGTCACCACGTAGGGCAGCATCTGGAGGAACTGGGTCGGCACGGGCACGCCGAAAGCCTCGACGCGCACGATCTGGAAGCTGACCCCGAGGGCCTCGGCGAAGCCGAAGAGCAGGGCGCCGGCGAAGGCGCCGAAGGGCATCCACTTGCCGAAGATCATGGCCGCCAGGGCGATAAAGCCCTTGCCGGCGGTCATGCCGTCGTCGAAGTTGCCCACGGTCTCGAGGGAGAACCAGGCGCCGCCGAGGCCCGCGATCGCCCCGCTGAGCGCGATATTCATGTAGCGCGTCCAGTTCACGTTGATGCCCACGGTGTCGGCGGCCTTGGGGTTCTCGCCGACGGCGCGCATGCGCAGGCCCCAGCGGGTGTAGAACAGCACCAGGTGGCTGATCAGCACCAGCATGATCATGGTGAAGAAGATCGGCTTGCCCACGAAGAAGACCGGGCCGAGGATCGGGATGTCGCTGAGCAGCGGGATCTCGAGCGTCGGCAGGGTGGCCCCGCTGCCGCCCGAGGTGACGAGGTACTGGCGCCTGAGGTAGCCGGTCACGCCGATGGCCAGGATGTTGATCACCGTGCCGCTGATGATCTGGTCGGTCTTGAAGGTGATCGAGAGCATGCCATGGAGCAGGGCGATCACGCTGCCCAGGACCACGGCGCAGGCGACCCCGGCCCAGAGGCTGCCGGTGAAGGCGAAGGCGGCGAAGCCGAAGGCCGCCCCGGTGAGCATCATGCCCTCGATGGCGATGTTGATCACCCCCGAGCGCTCGGCGTAGATGCCGGCCAGGGCGCCCAGGGCGATCGGCGTGCAGAGGCGCAGCGTGGCGGCGGCCAGGCTGGCGACGTTGGTCTGGCGGCCGGCGGCGGCCCAGATCAGCACCGCCGGGATGATCAGCGCCGCGCCGGCCCAGGTCAGGTAGGTGGCCGCCCGCTCGGCCCGGGGGACGAAGCTGAGAGCCCCGGCGGCCAGCCAGACGGCGCCGATCAGCGCCAGGGAGAGGGCGGTGGGCAGGACGATCACGGGCTGGGGCAGGGCCAGCCTGGTGACGACGGGCACCTCTTCGGCGAGGCCGGGGACGTTGAGGACGATGACGAGCAGTCCGAGGAGGGCGAAGAATCCGGCGATGAACTGCCGCCGCGTGAAGCCCCGGCGAGCCTCTGCCATGGCGCGATGTCCTTTCCTTAGGGCGCGTGCGTGGCCTCTATATTACCACAGCCGACAGCGCAGGCATGGAGGAAGCCGGCGCCTTGGGCAGAACCTGTCACCGATCGCTCATCTAGCCGCGGCGCCGATCTGGTATACTTGCGCGCCGATGGAGACACAGCAGCCACTGCCGAGCTTGCCCCCGCCCCCCCCTGCGCCCACGCTGGTGCAGCTGGTGGAGAGCCTGCTGTTCGTGGCCGGCGAGCCTGTGAGCGTGGCCCAGCTGGCCAGGGCCCTCGAGGCCCCCGGCGACGCGGTGGAGGCGGCCCTCGAGCGGCTGACGGCCGACTGCCAGGCCCGCGGGGTGCGCGTGCAGCGCCACGGCGACCACGTGCAGCTGGTCAGCGCGCCGGAGGCGGCCCAAGCGGTCGGGCGCTTCCTGGGGGTGCAGGCCAGCGGCCGCCTGTCGAGCGCCGCCCTCGAGGTGCTGGCGATCGTCGCCTACCGTCAGCCCCTGACCAGGGCCCAGATTGACGCGGTGCGCGGCGTGGACAGCAGCGGCACCCTGCGCGCCCTGCTGGCGCGCGACCTGGTCCGCGAGGCTGGGCGCCTCGAGACGGTGGGGCGGCCCATCCTCTACGCGACGACGCCGGCCTTCCTCCAGCAGTTCGGCCTGACCACCCTGGCCGACCTGCCCGCCATCGATCTGCCCCCTGTCACGGCCAACGGCGCCGGCGGCGAGGGGCTCGCCGGGGAGGGGGTGTGAGCCCGCCCACATCCCCCCACAGCTTGTCCACAGGCTCCGCCGGGTTATCCACAGACCATGTGGGAAACTTCGTCCGCCGATTAACCGCCCCCTGGCCCGCCCTGATGGGCAGCCGCCGCCCGAAAATAGATGACAGTCCCCAGGGTTATCCACAATGCCGGTCGGGGGGGTATCGACATAAGGGTGAGGATTCGGCGCCAGAATCGAACGTTTCAACGTCAACAGAACCCCCGAAACTATAAGTAAGATTTATAGATGTTGCGCGTTATGTTGCTTGAAATCGAGAGGAGGATCGAGTATGATCGGCGCCACAGCAGTCACGCGCATACCGCGATCCCCGCGTCTGATCCTAACTGAGGGACCTATGCGTCTCGTGAGCGTGCACGCCCGCGGCAGGGCCGTCTTGCCCTGCCTCTGGATCGCCCTAGGCCCGCGAAGGAGTTGCCTGTGAACCTGAACCAGATCTGGCAGGCAGCACTCGGCACTATTCAGATGCAGACGTCCCGCCAGGAGTTCGACACCTGGCTGCGGGGCACGAGCCTGCTCGCCCTCGACGGGGGGACGGCGACGGTCGGCACCAGCTCGCCTTTCCACAAGGAGGGCCTGGAGAACCGCTACCTCGCGCCGGTGCGCCGCTCGCTCGGCGACGTGGTGGGCTACCCGGTGCAGGTGCGGATCGTGATCGCGGGCGGCCCCCTTGGCCGCGTCGAGCTGGGCGCGGCGCAGGCGTTCACGCCCCCGACCGACGACGACGGCCTCTACGGCGAGCGGGCGGTGCAGCTGGACCTGTCGAGCGCGATGCGCACGGGCATGCTCAACCCGAAGTACACCTTCTCGCGCTTCATCGTCGGCTCGAGCAACAGGCTGGCCCACGCCGCCTGCCTGGCCGTGGCCGACAACCCCGGCCAGGCGTACAACCCGCTCTTCCTCTACGGGGGCGTCGGGCTGGGCAAGACCCACCTGCTCCACGCGATCGGCAACTACGTGCTCGACCGCGACCCCGAGATCAACGTGCTCTACGTCTCGTCCGAGAAGTTCACCAACGACCTGATCAACGCCATCAGGCGCCAGCAGACCGAGGAGTTCCGCATCAGGTATCGGAACATAGACGTGCTGCTGATTGACGACATCCAGTTCATCGCCGGCAAAGATGCCACCCAGGAGGAGTTCTTCCACACCTTCAACGCGCTGCACTCGGCGGCCAAGCATATTGTGATCAGCTCGGACAAGCCGCCCAAGGCCATCCTGACCCTGGAGGACCGCCTGCGCTCGCGCTTCGAGTGGGGCCTGATCTGCGACGTGCAGCCCCCCGACCTCGAGACGCGCACGGCCATCCTGCGGGCCAAGGGCGACCAGATGAACATCTACGTGCCCGACGAGGTGATTGACTTCCTGGCCCACAAGGTTCAGAGCAATATCCGCGAGCTGGAGGGCAGCCTGAACCGGGTGGCGGCCTACGCCGACCTGCACGGCGCGCCGCTCAGCATCGAGGTGGCGACTCAGGCCCTGGCCGACCTGCTGGGCAGCGCGAGGCGCCAGCGCATCACTCCGGAGATGATCGTCAAGGCGGTCAGCGACTTCTACGGCGTCGAGGATCAGGTACTCACCGGCCGCGGCCGCTCGCGCAACATCGTCATCCCGCGCCACGTGGCCATGTACCTGCTGCGCGAGGAGACCGACTCGAGCCTGGTCGAGATCGGCAACCTGCTTGGCGGGCGCGACCATACGACGGTGATCTACGGCTGCGAGAAGATCGCCGAGGAGATCAACGCCGACACGCGCCTCCGCAACGAGGTGCTCACGCTCCGCGAGAAACTCCACGCCCTGGGCGGGTAGGTCGAAGGATGCAGGACGCAGGAGGCAGGGTGATGGCCCGTAGCGCCCCTTGCAGCGGTCGCCACGGGCCCGCCCGCCGTCCGCCCCGCATGCCGACGACCACCCCCAGGGGGCGGGGGCGCGCGGCCCGCCGCCGCGCCCCCGCCCGCTCCGCCGCGTAAAGCGACCCCGGCGCGCGCAGCCCATGTGACGGCGAGGCCACGCCCGCCCCCGTCAGCCGCAGACCCCGCGCGCCGCGCTTTACGACCCGAGCCCCGCCAGTAGCCCGAGAGGCGCACCGTGATGCCCTCCTCAGGCGGCCAGGCGGGGCTCTGTCGCGCCCGCCCCTTCCGTGGTAAGCTGAGAGCATGCTGCTCCTGCGCACCTCGCTCCGCTACCTCGCCCGCCACCCCTGGCAGTTCGGCCTCTGCATCCTCGGCGTCGCCCTCGGCGTGGCCGTCGTGGTCGCGATTGACCTGGCCAACGCCAGCGCCCGCCGCGCCTTCGCCCTCAGCGCCGAGAGCGTCGCCGGCCGGGCGACCCACCAGATCGCCGGCGGCCCCTCCGGCCTCGACGAGCCCCTCTACACGCGCCTGCGCGTCGAGCGCGGCCTGCGCGCCTCGGCCCCCGTGGTCGAGGGCTACGTGCAGGCCCCGGCCCTCGGCGACCGGACCATGCAGCTGCTCGGCGTGGACCCCCTCGCCGAGGCGCCCTTCCGCGCCTACCTGGGCGGCCAGGGCGCCGGCCCCCGCGCCGACCTCGCCGCACTGATCGCCGAGCCCGGCACGGCCCTGCTCAGCGAGGAGACGGCCCGCCGCGCCGGCGTGGCCCCGGGGCAGACCCTCACCCTGCGCGTGGGGGCCCGCCTCGTGGACGTGCGGGTGGTCGGTCTGCTGCGCCCCTCCGACGATCTGAGCCGGCGCGCCCTCGAGAGCCTGATCATCGCCGACATCGCCACCGCCCAGGAGCTGCTGGGCCTGGTCGGCCGCCTGAGCCGGATTGACCTGATCCTGCCCGCCGACCCCGCGGCCGAGCTGGCGGCGCTGCGCGAGGCGCTCCCCCCGGGCGCCGAGGTGGCCCCGGCGGCGGCGCGCACCAACGCGCTCGAGCAGATGACGCGGGCCTTCGAGCTGAACCTGACCGCCCTGAGCCTGCTGGCCCTGATCGTCGGCATGTTCCTGATCTACAACACGATCACCTTCAGCGTGGTGCAGCGGCGCCCGCTGCTCGGCACCCTGCGCTGCGTCGGCGTGACCAGGGGGCAGATCGCGGCGCTGGTGCTGGCCGAGGCGGCGGCGATCAGCCTGGTGGGCTCGCTGCTCGGCCTGGCCCTCGGTGTGCTCCTCGGGCGCGGCCTGGTGGGCCTGGTCACCCGCACGATCACCGACCTGTACTTCGTGGTCACGGTGCGCGGGCTGAGCGTCGAGCCGGGGGTGCTGCTCAAGGGCCTGCTGCTCGGCGTCGGCGCGACCCTGGCCGCCGCGGCGGTGCCGGCCCTGGAGGCCCCCCTGACCCCGCCGCGCACGGTGCTGCGCCGCTCGAGCGTGGAGGACCGGGCCCGCCGGCTGGCCCCCCGCCTGGCCCTGCTGGGGCTGCTGGTGCTGGCGGCGGGGGTGGGGGCGCTGGTGGTGCCGGAGGGGGCGGCGAGCGCGGGCGCGGGCGCGCAGCAGGCCGCGCCCCTACCCCTGGTGCTGGGGTTTGTGGCCCTGTTCGCGATCGTGATCGGGGCGGCGCTGCTCACGCCGCTGCTGACGGTGGGCCTGATGCGCCTGGCCCGCCCCGGCCTCGGCGCGGCCTTCGGCCTGCTGGGGCGCATGGCCGCCCGCGACGTCGAGGCGACCCTCTCGCGCACCGCCGTGGCCGTGGCCGCCCTGATGATCGCCGTGAGCGTCACCATCGG
>DAOLDO010000128.1:0-3599 GCA_035327325.1 Chloroflexaceae bacterium
GTCGGGTCGAGCGGGGGTTCGCCGCCGGCCGGGCCGTCGAGGGCCTCCTCGCGGGCGTCGTGCTCGGCCTCCGCGGGCTGGGACAGCAGGCCCGCGGCGATGCCGGCGGCCACGCCGATCACGCTCGCGGCGGCCACCAGGCGCGAGGTCCGCAGCCCGAGGGCGTTGTCGAGGGAGAGGCGCCCGGGGCCGGCCAGGGCCAGGGCCGTCGCGGCGGCCATGTTGACCAGGGGCAGCTCGGCGCCGCCGCTGGTGACCCAGATCGGCTTATCGGCGTGGACCTTGGTCCAGGCCATGGTCATCGGGCCGAAGATCGAGAGCGGCCCGACCGGGTGCAGCAGGCCGGCGGCCGTGAGCAGGCCGCTCGCCAGCTCGCTGCCGCCGGCCAGGACGGCCCAGGGGCGGCCCGGCTTGAGCCCGAGCGACTCGAGCCAGCCCGCCGTGCCCTCGAGCCCGCTGCCGCCGAAGCTGCCGAACAGCTTCTGGGCGCCGTGGCCCGCCATCAGGCCGCCGACGGTCAGGCGCAGGGTCAGAAGCCCCAGGTCGGCCGCCACGCGGTGTCGTTTATGAGTCATCGCGCTTCCTTTCAGGTGGTTGGGACGCAGCGTCCTGCATCCTTACGAAGGGCGCTCGGTCTTGCATCTTGGAGCTGTCGAACCGTCAGGCTGCAAGATGCGTGCAACCACATCGCGCGGGGCCATCCTTGACGCAGGGGTGCAACGGCTTTATAGTTCAGCGCAACCCAGCCCACCGACCGAGAACCCTGGGCCCACGTCTCCGTGAGCGAGCACGAGCTGAGCGTCGTGATCGCGCAGATCCAGCTCACGGCGTCGCCGGGACCACGCCCGCACCGCTCGACCTGTAGCAAAGGACAGGACCATGCGAAGGCTCAGACTCCCCTGGTTCGGCCCCATGCTGGGGCTGCTGCTCGCCGCCGGACTGCTCGCCGCCTGTGGCGCGGCCCCGCCCACCGGCTCCGGCGCGGCCACGGCCGTGGTGGGCACGGCCGAGGCCGTGGCCCCGACCGCCGCCGCCGTCGCCACCGACGTCGCGCCGACCGTGGCCGCCGCGGCAACCCAGGTCGCCGGCGGCGCGACCACGGCGGGCGACGACCTGCTCGCCGACGTGCGCTCGCGCGGCACCCTGCGCGTCTCGACCGACTCGAACTACGCCCCCCAGAGCTTCCTCAACCCCAGCGGCGAGTGGGAGGGCTTCGACATCGAGGTCGCCCGCGAGATCGCCAGCCGCCTCGGCGTCGAGGCCGAGTTCCTCGACATCAGCTTCGACGTGATCACGGCGGGCAGTTGGAACGGCCGCTGGGACGTCAACGTCGGCTCGATGACCGTGACCGGCCCGCGCCAGGAGGTGCTGATCTTCACCACGCCCTACTACTACACCCCGGCCGCCTTCGCCGTCCACAGCGACAGCGACGTGAGCGACATCGCGGGTCTGGAGGGCGCCAGGGTGGGCGTTGGCGCCGCCACCACCTACCTCGACTACCTCAACGGCAGCCTCGAGCTCGAGGGCGAGACGATCGAGTCCCCGGCGCCCGCCGGCGCCACCGCCCAGGTCTACGACACCGACCTGCTGGCCCTGCAGGACCTGTCCCTCGGCGACGGGACGCGCCTGGACGCGGTGCTCACGGCCCTGCCGACCGTCGAGAACGCCATCCAGAACGGCGAGCCCTTCAAGGTCGTCGGCGACCCGGTCTACTACGAGGCGCTGGCGGTGGCCCTGGACCGCTCGAGCGCCCTGGACTCGCAGAGCCTGGCCGACGAGATCACCCGCATCGTCGAGGAGATGCGCGCCGACGGCACGCTGACCAGGCTGTCCGAGCAGTTCTACGGCGTGGACATCGCCACGAAGAGGTAGCGCCGCGGGGCGGGCGGCAGCACCGGCCGCCCGCCCTCGCCCACGAGGAGCCTATGGGCGCCGAGCTCCAGCAGCAGACCACGACCGCCCCGGTGGCCCGGCGCCCGCGCCTCGCCTACAAGACCCGCTACAGACTCTGGCTGGCCCTCTGGCTGGGCCTGGTCGTCTTCTTCTTCAGCGGGGTCCAGCTCAGCCTGGGGCCCGTTCAGATCCGCACGATCGCCCTCGACTGGGGCTTTATCGGCGAGTGGTGGCCCTTCATCTCGCGCGGCGTGCTGACCACGATCAGGCTGGCCGCGTTCGCGATCGTCGGCGCCACGGTCCTGGCCCTGACCTCGGCCCTGGCGGGGATCTCGGGGGTCGCCCCGGCCGCCAGCCTGGCCGGGCTCTACATCTCGCTCTTCCGCGGCACGCCCCTCTTCCTGCAGATGTTCATCGTCTACTTCGGCCTGGCCCAGGTCGGGCTGGTCTTCGACGGCTTCACCGCCGCCGTGATCGTGCTCAGCCTGAACTACGGCGCCTACATGAGCGAGATCTTCCGCGCCGGCATCCAGGCCGTCAGCAGGGGCCAGATCGAGGCCGCCGCGGCCCTCGGCATGACCCCGGCCCAGATCATGCGCCGCATCGTGCTGCCCCAGGCCGTGCGCATCATCACGCCCGACATCGGCAACCAGTTCATCGCCATGCAGAAGGACACCTCGCTCGCCAGCGCGATCACCGTGACCGAGCTGGCCGGGCGCGCCCGGCAGGCCGGCTCGCCCAACAACCGCTTCTTCGAGGCCCTGATCGTGGCCGCCGTCTGGTACTGGGTGATGACCCTGATCTTCAGCTTCTTCCAGGAGCGCCTGGAGCGCCGCATGGCGCGCAGCGATAGGTAGAGCGATGAGCGAGCCGATCCTCTCGGTGAAGGACCTGCATAAGCGCTTCGGCAACCTCGAGGTGGTCAGGGGCGTCAACCTGGACCTGGCCCCGCGCGAGGTGGTCTGCCTGATCGGGCGCTCGGGCTCGGGCAAGAGCACCATGCTGCGCTGTATCAACTTCCTCGATGAGCCCGACGAGGGCCTGGTGACGGTGGCGGGCTACAGCGTGCCCGCCGGCGAGAAGAGCCGCGAGCACCGGCGCCAGATCCGCGAGCTGCGCCAGCGCGTCGGCATGGTCTTCCAGCAGTTCAACCTGTTCATGCATATGACCGTGCTCGAGAACCTGATCGAGGCCCCGCTCCGGGTGCGCAAGCTCGAGCGCAACATGGCCGTGGCGATCGCCGAGGATCTGCTGCAGCGCCTGGGCCTGCTCGACAAGCGCGACGTCTACCCCTCGCGGCTCTCCGGCGGCCAGCAGCAGCGCGTCGCCATCGCCCGCGCCCTGGCCATGGAGCCCATGGTGCTCCTGTTCGACGAGCCCACCTCGGCCCTCGACCCGGAGCTGACCGGCGAGGTGCTGCAGACCATGCGCTACCTGGCCCGCGAGGGCATGACCATGATCGTCGTCACCCACGAGATCGGCTTCGCCCGCGAGGTGGCCGACCGGGTGATCTTCATGGACCAGGGCGTCTTCGCCGAGGAGGGTTCGCCCGAGCAGGTCCTCGGCGCCCCCCGCAGCGAGCGGCTGAAGAGCTTCCTGGAGCGCGTCAGGAGCTAGCTCCGTCCGAGCTACGCTGCGGGGTGGGGCGGACTGGGGCGGCCACGCTGGGCCGCCCTTACGCCTGATACAGGCAGTACGGGCGCCCC